>JAGQRC010000031.1 GCA_020425835.1 Planctomycetota bacterium
ACATCAGACGGGCCGATAACCCAGCGCGTCGGGACGTCGAGTTTCGGCAGGTGTGCCGGCCGCCGGAAGCTCGGGCTCTCGGCCGGAATGAGTTTCCGCACTGTCCTCGGCTCAACTGCGGCCCGCGGGGATCCGAAAACGGAACGCGGGACCCATCACCGCACTGTGCTGCCGGAGACCCCGGAGGCCCCATTGCGCCTCGACGACTTCCTGCAACACGGCTTCGCCACGGCGCCGCTCCGGCGACCCGACGCGTTGGCGTCGAGCCCGGCGACGAAGCCGGTCTCGTCGAGCGGAACCGCGGCATCGAGTGACGGAGTGGAGTCGACTCCAGACGCGCGCGCCGCGCGCGGGGTCGACCGCGCGGAGATCTCATCGGAGGCGAGAACGGCTGCCGGTCGCGAGCTGACGGAGGATCAGCAGCACGAGGTCGACGATCTCCGCAAGCGCGACCGCGAGGTTCGCTCGCACGAGCAGGCGCACAAGTCCGCGGCCGGCGCCCATGCCGGAGCCATCGCCTTCGAGTTCGAGACCGGCCCCGATGGACGACGCTACGCGGTGGGGGGCAGCGTTCCGATCGACACTTCGCCCGTTCCGGGCGATCCGGATGCCACGATCCGCAAGATGGAGCAGGTGAGGAAGGCGGCCGTCGCGCCGGCGCAGCCGAGCGCCCAGGATCGCCAAGTCATGGCGACCGCGCAGCGACAGCTCAACGAGGCGCGGGCGGAGAAGCTCGAACAGAGTGGGGCGCCGGACGAGCCGGACCACCCGTCGGCGGGCGACGGCGCGACGAGTTCGGGATCCATCCACTCGACGCCGTCCGCATCGGCATCGGGGGCAGTCTCGCTCCGCGGCTACTCCGCTCACGGCGCAACGCTCTCCGCACCGGCCCGAGCGGGAGCTCTTCTCGACCTCCGCGCATGAACGAGGAGGCTGTTCAGATGCCGTTCAGGCGGCCGCCATCGACGGGCAGACTGACTCCGCTGATGTAGGCAGCGAGCGGTGACGCGAGGAAGCAGATCGCGTACGCGGTCTCCTCGGGCATCGCGAAGCGACGCGCGGGGACGCTCTCCGCGAGCTGTGCGAGGAGTGTCTCCTTCTCGATCCCTTCGCGCTGCGCCCGGGCGGCCATCAACGAGTCGAGGCGCTGGGTCTCGGTGAAGCCGGGCAGCACGTTGTTGACGGTGATGCCGTGCGGGCCGAGTTCGCGCGACAGCGTCTTCGCCCAGCTGGCGACGGCGCCGCGCGTCGTGTTCGAGACCCCGAGGTTGGGGATGGGCTCCCGGACCGAGGTCGAGATGATGTTGATGATCCGCCCGTAGCCCTCGCTGGTCATGCCAGGCACCAGCGCGCGCGCGAGGATCTGGTTGCAGATCAAGTGCTTCGAATAGGCGTCGAGGTACTCCTCGGGGGACGCGTCGATCGCGCGCCCACCGGGGGGGCCGCCGGTGTTGTTGATCAGGATGTGGCGGGGCGCGGCGCTGGCGTGCGCGCGAACCGACGCGTCGAGACCCGACGGATCCGAGAAGTCGGCGACGAGGATCTCGTGCGACTGATCCGATGGCCGTGGGAGGGACGCCTGCACTTCGGTGAGGCGCTCGACGTTGCGGGCGACCAGCGTCACCTGTGCGCCGGCCGCAGCGAGTTCGTGGGCGCAGGCTCGTCCGATGCCCTGGGTGCTCCCGCAGACCACCGCGCGCTTACCCTCCAACGAGACTCTCATTCGCCGCTCTTCTTCTTGGAGGCCCTCTTCTTCGCGGCCTTCTTCTTGGCGCTCTTCTTCTTGGAGGCCGCCTTCTTCGTTGCCGTCTTCTTGGAAGCCTTCTTCTTGCGCTTCTTCGCCGGGCCCTTGGCGCGACGGTCGAGGATCAGCTGCGCGGCGATCTCCACGGTCAGCGACTGCGGGTCGGCGTCGCGCGGGATGGTCGCGTTGTACTCCCCATCGGTCACATAGGGACCGAAGCGACCGTCGAGCACCTTCAGGTCGATGCCGTCGAGCGCCTCCACCTTCTCGAAGACCTTCAGTGGCTCGGACGCCTTGCGCCGTCCGCGTTGCTTCTCCTGACTGAGGAGCTCCAACGCGCGCGCGCGGTCGATGGTGAGGATGTCGTCCTTCTCCTCGAGGCTCCGAGAGTCGTCGCCCCGCTTGATGTAGGGGCCGTACCGGCCGAGGTGGGCGACGATGTCGACGCCTTCATCGTCCTGGCCGAGTGTGCGGGGGATGGTCAGCAGCGCGACCGCCTGCTCCAGCGTGAGGGTGTCCGGGGTCATGTTCGCGATCAGGGAGACCATCTTCGGCTTCGCGTTGTCGCCGCCCTCGCCGAGCTGCACGTAGGGACCGAAGCGTCCGTTCTTCACGTAGATCGGCTCACCGGACTCCGGATGATCGCCGATCGACTTCGGGCCCTCGGCCGCCTGTCGAAGCAACTCCTTGCTCCGCTCGACGGTGAGCTCGTCCGGCGGGAGATCATCCGGGAGGTTGGCGCGATTCTCGCCGCGCTCGAGGTACGGCCCGTAGCGTCCGACCCGGACGACGATGTCCTGGCCGTCGTCGTCGACCCCGATCGGGACCGAGCAGATCGAGCGGGCGTCGATGTCCTGGACCTTGCGATCGAGGAGCGGTCGGAGGCCCTGGCCGTTCTTCCCGAAGTAGAACTCCTTGAGGTAGGGGAGCGCCTCGTGCTCTCCGCGGGCGATCGTGTCGAGGCGGTCCTCCATCTCGGCGGTGAACCCGAAGTCCACCAGCCCCGTGAAGTGCTCCTTGAGCAGCTTCACCACGGCGAATGCGATGAAGGATGGCACCAGCGCGGTGCCCTTCTTGAAACAGTACCGGTCGAGGATCGTGCCGATGATCGACGCGTAGGTGCTCGGTCGTCCGATGCCCGACTCCTCGAGCGCTTTGACCAGCGACGCCTCGGTGTAGCGAGCCGGGGGTTGGGTGACGTGATCCTCGGCCTCGAGCTCCTCCGCCTTGACCGGGTCTCCTTCAGACAGCGCGGGCAGGATGGCCTCGCGATCGGCGAGCGCGGCTTGCGGATCGTCACTGCCCTCGACGTAGGCGCGCAGGAATCCGTGGAAGTCGATCGTGCGTCCGCTCGCGTGGAAGACGGACTCCTTGCCGTCGGTCTGCGCAGCGATCCGGACCGTCATGCGGCGTCCCTTGGCGTCCTTCATCTGGCACGCCATCGTGCGCTTCCAGATCAGCTCGTAGAGCTTGAGCTCGTTCGCGGCGACCTTGCCCTCGAGCTCGGCCGGGCGGGGAAAGGATTCCCCGGCGGGGCGGATCGCCTCGTGAGCTTCCTGGGCGTTCTTCACCTTGTTCTTGTAGGTCCGCGGCTCGGACGGCAGGAACTCATCGCCGTACATCTGCGCGACCGCGTTGCGAGTTCCACGGATCGCCTCCGGCGAGAGCGCGACCGAGTCGGTTCGCATGTAGGTGATGTATCCGAGCTGGTAGAGCCGCTGCGCGGCGCTCATGGTCTGACGCGCACCGAAGCGCAGCTTGCGGCTCGCCTCCTGTTGGAGGGTCGACGTGGTGAACGGTGCGGCGGGCGACTGGGTGAAGGGCTTCTCCTCGGTCGAGATCACCCGGAAGTCCGCGGTCGCCAGCCCGTCGCGGAGCGCCGTCGCCGTGGCGCCGTCGAGCAGGACGACGTCGTCCCGGACGAGTCGGCCGGTGTCGGGATCGAAGTCCTTGCCCGACGCGATCCGCTTGCCGGCATGGGTCACCAGTCGGGCCGGGAAGCTCTCCGCCTTCGCGGTCGAGAACACCGCCGAAATGTCCCAGTAGTGAGCGGAGACGAACGCCATGCGCTCCAGCTCTCGCTCCACCAACATCCGGATCGCCACGGATTGGACGCGACCCGCGGAGAGACGGGGGGCCACCTTCTTCCAGAGGATCGGCGACACCTCGTAGCCGTAGAGCCGGTCGATGATGCGCCGCGCTTCCTGCGCCTCGACGAGGTTGTCGTCGATCGGGCGGGTCTTCTCGAGCGCGGCGTGGATCGCCTCCTTGGTGATCTCGTGGAAGACCATGCGCGAGGTCGGGACCTTCGGCTTGAGCACTTCGGCGAGGTGCCAGCTGATCGCCTCGCCTTCGCGGTCTTCATCGGTTGCGAGAAGGAGCTCGTCGACCTCCTTGAGCTTCGATCGGAGCTCCTTGATGACCTTCTTCTTGCCCTCGGTGACCACGTACAGCGGGGCGAAGTCCTCCTCGATGTTCACGCCGAGGCGGGACCACTCTTCATCCTTCACCTCGGCGGGGATCTCGGAGGCGCTCGCCGGCAGGTCGCGAATGTGGCCGACGCTGGACTCGACGACGTAGTCCTTCCCGAGGAACTTGCGGAGCGTCTTGGCCTTGGTCGGGGACTCGACGATGACGAGGCGTTTGGTCATGCTGGGCGAACTCCGAAGCTGATGGAACCCGAGGGTGGCGTGGCCACGCGTGCCCGATGGGCGGCGCCGAACGCGGTGGCCGACGGGGTTCTCGGACGAATCCCGGCGGCAGGTCGAGCTCGGCCAGCCTGCACGAGGCGGGACGGCGAAGGCGCCACACTTAGCCAGGCCGTCCGGTCGATGCAAGCGGCGATCTGGGCGCGACTACCGGATCACAAGTCGTAAGGTCCTCTTTCGGAGGCTCTTGCCGGGTCGGGGCGGACGTGCGGCGCGGCATCGGCCGGATCTCGATCCGCCCCCCGACCCCACGGGGATTCGGCTGGCCGCGCGCCGCGCTGAACGACTTCTCGCGGAAACCGAGGTGCCCGTTGCCCGAGCTCCCCGAGGTGGAGACGACCCGCCGCGGTCTCGCCGCAACACTGTTGGGTCGACGGATCGACCGGGTCGACGTCCGAGAGCGTCGCCTCCGCTGGCCGGTTACCCCTGGACTCCCACGGGTGCTCGAGGGAGGGACGGTTCGGTCGGTCGATCGCCGGGCGAAGTACCTGTTGATCTCGGTCGACCATGACGACGGCGCGCACGGCACTCTGATCGTGCACCTCGGAATGTCGGGGAGCCTGCGATGGGAGCCGGTCGGAGCGCCGTTGCGAGTCCACGACCACCTGGAGTTTCGAGTGGGGCGACGCGTGTTGCGCTACCACGATCCCCGGCGGTTCGGTGCGGTGCTCTGGACTTCGGCGTCCCCGGAGCGCCACCGGCTGCTCGTCGGCCTCGGGCCAGAGCCGTTCGACCCCGCGTTCGACGGGCGATATCTCTACGAGCGATCCCGAGGTCGGCGCATCGCACTCCGCGATTTCCTGCTCGACGGCCGCCAGGTCGTCGGCGTGGGGAACATCTACGCGAGCGAGGCGGCCCATCGAGCGGGGATCCATCCGGGTCGCGCGGCGGGGACCATTTCGTCGAGACGATTCGACGCGTTGGTCGACGCGATCCGCGAGGTTCTCGACGAGGCGATCCGCGCCGGCGGAACGACGCTACGAGACTATCGCGGCTCCGACGGCGCCGAGGGCGAGTTCCAACTCCGCCTGAGGGTCTACGGCCGCGAGGGTGAGCCCTGTCCGCAGTGCGCAGCCCCGGTGCGCCGGCGTGTCTCCGGTCAGCGTTCGTACTTCTATTGTCCGAAGTGTCAGCGGTTCTGAACGCTGCACGGCGGGAGCGCGTTCTTCGACGCGCCGCTATCCCTCGGACCTCCGACGGATTTCACGCAGCGCGAAGAGGGTCCCGAGGAAGGCTCCGGCGATCAGCAGCGCCTTGCCCACCGGCGTGCGAAGCGCACCCGGGACGACCCAGGCGAGGAGCAGTCCACCGAGGATCACCAAGAGGATGATCTTCGTGCCGACCCCGCCCGAGGGTCGCAGCGATCGACGCCGCGGCTCCTCGTCCCGATCGGGTAGCTCGAGGGAATGGTAGTCGACGTCGTCGACCCATCCGGTCTCGGCGTCGCTCCCGCAGTGGCGGCAGACCACGGCGTCATCGGCGACCGGCTCACCACAGTGGGGACAAGGGGTCATCGCGGAGCACTCCTCGGGGGATGGACGCGTCGATCATCGGGCCGCCACGATACCATGGAGCCCCGGCCGGAGAGGCTCGGGAAAATCGGGGTTCGCTGCCACGTCTCGAGCCGTGGTGGCGATGTTCCTCCTGGATCCGCAAGGCGACGGGCCGTCCGAACGGCCGAGGTGAGATGACCGACAGAGAACGACACGACGCCGAAGCACTGCTCGACCACATGAGCTGGGTTCATGGGTTGGCGCGCTCGCTGGTGGGGGAGGACCGAGCGGACGATCTCGCCCAAGAGGCGATGCTCGCCGCCATGGAGTCGCCGCCCCAGCACGGTGGCGGACGCGGTTGGCTCGCGACCGTGTTGCGTCGGCGTGCCGCGTCGACGTTCCGCTCCGACTCCCGCCGTCGGCGCCGCGAAGAGCGGTGCGCGCGCGCCGAGTCGATTCCATCCGAGGAGTCGGTGTTGGAGCGGGCGGAGCTCCAGCAGGCGCTCGTCAACGCGGTGATGGAACTGCGCGATCCCTATCGGCGGATCCTGTTGCTGCGGTTCTTCGAGGGGCTGACGCCCACCGAGATCGCCGAGCAACGCGAGACGACTTCCGCGACGATTCGTAGCCAGCTCAAGCGCGCGCTCGAAGTGTTGCGGGAGCAGCTCGACCGGCGGTTCGGAAGTCGCATCGGCTGGACCGCGGTTCTCATCGCTTTCGTCGCCCTACCCCCGAGGAAGGTCGTTGCCGCAGCGGCGACCACGACTGCGACGACGTCGGTCGGCACTTCGCTGATCGGGTCGCTCGCACTAGGAGGAACAGTCATGAGTTTCAAGTCGGTCGCGGCAGCGGTCGTCATCGGCGCGGCGATCGTCGGTGGCGCGATCTTCTTCATTCAGCGGGACACGACGGAGCGAGATCTCACGCGCTCGACCTCTTCCGCGTCGGAATCGGCAGTGCGCGGTCCCGGCGAGGCTCCGGCGTCGACCGCTCTCGCGAGGCCGACGGACGGGACCGCATCGACGACGGAGGAGGAAGCACCCCCGGCGGCGATCGACACGGTGGACACCGGCATGATCGCCGGCACGGTGACCGACCTCGAGGGACAACCCCTCGAAGGAATCGTCGTCCATGCGTTCCGGGGAGAGGTGCCGAAGTTGAGCGCCTCGGAGGAACCCGAGTTCTTCGCGCTGCGTGTCGTCTCGACGTTCGTCGGCGGTGCCGACCGTTTCCCTCCGCTCGATGATCCGAAGTGGCGTGGGGTGACCGATCCGAGCGGGCGCTACGAGATTCCGGGGATCGAGCCGGGGGCCTACTCGATCGTCGCCCGCGGCGGTGGTTATCAACAGCGCGTCCTGGATGGCATCGAGGTGGCGGCGGAGCGGACCGCTGCGGGGGACTTCCAGCTGGAGCTGGGACTGGCCATCGAGGGCACCGTCTTCGGTCCGGCGGGGCAGCCGATCGCCGGGGCGATCGTGCGGAGCTCCGGGAGAGGCGGCATGGGCGATGTCGGTCTGCTCATCTCCGGCCAAGCCGGCTCGTCCCCGCCGCAAGGTGTCGTCTCCGCGGAGACCGATGCTGCCGGGCACTTTCGGCTCGAGGGCCTGAAATCCGGAAACCACCGATTGGTCGCCAGCCATCCCGACTTCGCCGAGAGCAAGGGAAGCTCGACCGCGGCGGGATCGCGGGAGATCGAGCTGACACTTCGCGCGGGCGTGACCATCACCGGAAAGGTCTTCGGTCCGGACCAGCAGCCGATCGCGGATGCGGAGGTGCTCGCGTCGAGTTTCGGAGTGGAAGGACTCGCCAGTCGCACCGTGCGCACCGATGCATACGGTGTCTACCGTTTCGAGCGCCTCGCGCCCGGGCGGCAGCGTCTCACGGCTCAGCACCCCGACTTCCCGAGCGCGCAGGGGGAACGCCTGACGACCGAGGACGGTGAAGTGCTCGAGGGCGTCGACATCGCGTTCGACGCCGGCGCGGTCGTAGAGGGCGTCGTGCTGGACCCCGCGGGAGCGCCGCTCTCTGGCGCGTCCGTCACGGTACGGAGTGCGGATCGACGGGAAGCGATGCGCATCGCCGTCTCGGGTTTCGGTGGGTCTCGCTCGAAGGTCGGGATGACGGATGCCGAGGGTCGCTTCTCGATCGCCGGGCTGCGTGTCGACGAGTCGCGCGTGCTTCGGGCCACCCACCCGCAATACCTGATGGCCGAGATCGACGTGACACCCGGCGCCGGCGTGACCGATGTCGGAACGCTTCAGCTCGCGCGCGGTGCGACCGTCCGAGGCGTGGTGCTCGATGCGGATCGGGGTGAGCCCGTCGCCCGCGCTCAGGTTCGGCTCTCCGAGGCGCGCGAGGGGGGAGACAACCTCGAGATGCAGATCCTCGCCGACATGGGCGGTGAGTTCGCGATGCTCTCCGGCGGGAAGTCCTATTCGGCGACCACGGATGACGAGGGGCGGTACGAGATCCTCGCCGTCGAAGCCGGGGAGTTCCGACTTCACACGCGAGCCCAGGGGCACGCGCCCTACCAGAGCGATCCGTTCGGCGTTTCGGGCGACGACGTGATCGAGCGCGAAGTTCGCCTCGGGGGTGGCTTGGGCATCTCGGGCGTCGTCTTCGACACGGCGGACCGACCCGTCGTCGGAGCTCTCGTCGAGGTGAGCCGATTCGAACCGCCCAGCGTGTTCTTCCGCGCGTCGGCGAAGACCGACGAAGAGGGCCGCTTCCGTCTGAGTGGACTCGATCCCGCGAACTACACGGTGAAGGCTTCGAGCGGAAACCTGGCGCCAGCGGTCATGGACGAGGTGGCGGCGGGCGAAGGTGACGTCCGTCTGGTCCTCGCCGAGCGCGCGGTGGTGTCCGGGATCGTGATCGACCAAGCGACCGGACAGCCGGTGCCGGAGTTCACGGTGAAGGCGGAGCGGAGCGTGTCGGTCAGCGATCACGGCAGCTTCGACTTCAACGACTTGGACTTCGGGCCGGGCTCGCGATTCAAGGATCCGGGGGGACGCTTCGTCCTCAAGGATCTCGCCCCCGGCAAGGTGGTGCTCCGCGTCACCGCGGAAGGATTCGTCGTCTCCGAGCAGGAGCTCGAAGTCCGCGCCGGCGAGAGTCAGGAGCTCGAGATCGTGCTCGACATCGGAGGCGCCGTGGACGGTTACGTCCGAGACTCCGATGGCAAGCCAGTGCCCGGGGTCGTGGTCCAGCGGGTGCGGAAGACCGGGAGCTCCATGGTGACCGCGAGAGTCTCCGTCGTGGCGGACGGAGATGGCGAGTCGGTCTCGAGCTTCTCGCTGGGCAGCGACCCGGGATCGAACGAGAAGACCGACGAGAACGGGTACTTCCTGTTGTCCGGGTTGCCCGTCGGCGATGTGGACCTCGAGTTCTCGAGCTCGGATTGGATCGACCAGGTCATTGAGAAGGTGTCGGTCGCCCGAGGCGTGACGCGTCGACTGCCTCCGCTCGAGTTGTTGCGCGGCGCGACGATCCGTGGGCGCGTGCTCGCGGAAGATGGGTCTCCCGTCAAACAAGGGGGGGTCATCATCCGACTCGTTGGTGACGAGGGTGGGAAGCCCCAATGGACTCCGATCGATGCCTCCGGTGAGTTCGAGCAGAACGGGCTCGCGGCAGGCACCTACGAGGTGCAGGTGCATCGTTGGAAGGGTTCCACCGAGGGTGGAATGCCCGAGCCACCGGATCAGGTCACGACCGAAGTGACGCTCGATCCTGAAGAGGTCGAGTCGGTGACCCTCCGCTTCGAGTAGGGTCGAGACGCACCGAGGCCATGGGGCGAATATCCCAGAGGGATGTTCGCCCCTTTCTCTCATCTGGGCACCGCGCTACTCTCCCGATCCGTGAAGATCTCGCGCGCAATGCGCCTATGGGATTCGAGCGCTGATACGAGTAGTCGTCCGGAATGGGAATGGTCGACGCATGGATCGAGTTCGTCTGATGCGTGGCGACATCACGTCGCTCGCTGTCGACGCCATCGTCAATGCCGCGAACACGAGCTTGTTGGGTGGCGGGGGAGTGGATGGTGCGATCCATCGCGCCGCGGGCCCGGAGCTCCTCGCGTCCTGCCGCGAGATCGGCGGGTGCGCGGTCGGTGAGGCGGTGATCACTCCCGGATTCCGTTTGCCCGCTCGCTTCGTGATCCACACGGTCGGGCCGATCTGGCGCGGTGGCGCACAAGGCGAGCCCGAGCTCCTCGCGAGCTGCTACCGACGATCGCTCCATCTCGCCATCGATCGCGGTCTCCAGAGCGTCGCGTTCCCTGCGATCAGTTGCGGGGCCTACGGCTATCCGATCGACGCCGCGACCGCGATTGCTGTCCGAGAGGTTCGCACGGTGCTCGACGCGGAGCCCTTGCACGTGACCTTCATCTGTTTCGACCCCGAAGTCTATCGATCGTACGGCGACGCGCTCGCCATCGACGCGGACGACTCGCCGGTGTGCACGAAACCGAGTGGGGCTGGGACCGAGGAGGCCTCGTGAGTGAAGTCACCGTGGAAGAGCTCATCGACGTCGTCGATCGCGAAGGGCTTCTCGTCAACAATGACGTTCGCTTGCCGAGCGTCGTTTCCATCGTCGCCGGTGGCCCCGTGCGCGGGTCTTGGTGGGGTCACCCCCAGGGTCACGAGATCTACGCCATGCTGCAACGAGTCGGGGAGCACCCCGACGTGTTGTCGACCAAACTCGTCTCGGGCAAGGTGACCTTCGTTCACCGACGACTGTGGCCCGACGTCTACGCCGTGGGAAGAGAGCGCGCACCGTGGCAGCTCGATCGCCTCGACCTCGACGCCAAGCGCCTTCTCGAGCGTGTCGACACCGAAGGGGTGGTCCTCTCGTCGGGGCCCCCGGCGGCTCTTCTCGAACATCTCCTCCTGGTGGTCGCCGAGCAGGTGACGGGTGATGACGGGATCCAACGCGTCCGGTTGGAGACCTGGGGCCACTGGCGTGAGCGGGTCGGAGTCGAGCTCGAAGAGGTCGATCCGGTGGAGGCCCGCGAAGTGCTCGACGAGTTGATCGACTCCCTGAACCGCGACTACGGCGGGCGGGCGAAGCTGCCCTGGAAGTAGCGGGCGACGCATCGGTCTCGTCGTTCAGCTCGCTTCGTCGAACTCGAAACCGATGATCGTATTGACGCCGATCACCGGAAACGGCTGCGCCACGCGATGGCCGACGTAGTCTCCTAGGCTCCAGCCGATCGTCTCGAAGACGCGTCCCACGAGCTCGACATGCCGTGGGTACCACGGGCAGCCCGACATCGCCGACGGCTCGGGCAGGAGTTCGAGCGTGGGTTGGACGGGAAGCCGGTTCGGCCACTGCTGCGCGAAGGAGATGAAGGGCTCGTCTCCGGTCAAGAACATCCCGACGTTCGGCACGCTCTGTCGTGAGAGCTCTCGCTCGAGATACACCTCTTGGAGCAAGTATCGACTCGGGGTCCGCAGGCGACTCTGGTGGCTCAGGATCGGAGTCTCGAGGCGCCTCGGGTGCGGGCTGAACGGTGTGTAGCGCAGTCCCAGCACGAGATCGACGCCGCCCGTCCCCCGCAGCGCTCCCGGTTCGATGATCTGAAGCACGTTGTTCCCCTGCTCCACCGCGCTGATCGGAGGGACGGGGCTCGTGCTGAAGTCGGCGAGGATCGCGTGGTCCAGCGTCGCGCCGATCGGTGTTCCGTCGAGTGAAGTGAGCGGCGTTCCCTGCTGGGGACGGCGGCTGACGTGGAGAAGAAGCGGCATCCCGGATGCCTGCGCGGTCGTGCCCAGGGATCCCACCACGAGCACCGCTTCGAGCTGATCGAGGTCGTGGGGAAGTCGTCGGAAGATCACGATCCGGATCTGCGCCTGGTGATGGGTTCCGATCAGTTCGCAGTCCGCTTCGAATCGGCGACGCCGGGCATCGATCGTCGCGCTCGGTTCTTCGTGCCGCGCGCCCTGGTGCCGCGTCGCGCGAAGACGAGTCACGAGCCGACGATGGCTGCCGACCTCACGCAGCAGGGCATCGAACTGATCGAGCGTGACGTCGAGCGCTCGGAGCACCGTCGAGTCGGAGCCGATCCGGCGAAGAGCTTCGACGACCTGTCGCAGTCCGGCGCGCCCCGGGGCTCGCTCGATGACTTCCGCGGGAAGGAGCGTCGGGGTGCAAGCGGCCAAGAGTCGATGGCAGGTGTTGCGGTCGACATCGAGGGTCGCCGAGAGTCCGCGAACCGTTCGAGTCCCGCCCGGGAGCGCTCGCAGCACCGATCCGAACTGGGCCTGGAGTCGGGCGCCGATCTGTTCGACGCGACTGAGTTGGTCGCGGTCGAGGGGAGCGGTCATGGGATCCTCGGGGGGTCTGGTCGCGCCTGTCTCTCGGATTCCGACTCCGCGACGACCCCGACGCCGCGGGCCGTCCTCCCCCCACTCTACCCGCTCTGCGTGACAGGCACGGAGCAAATTAATGTATTTATGTAGCTTGTGGGGTTGGAGTCGTCTCGGGATTCCCGGTTGACGGAGGCCCATCCCCGGGTACTCTAGATGAGAGACATGTCTCTAGAAGTGTCCCTCCAACGAGGGGAGGCTCCTCCCCGCTGTGAAAGCGAGGTTCCCGTGCCCCGACTCGTGACGCTCCTTCTGCTGGCCGCCGCCATGGCGGTCCCCGCTGTGGTTCAGGCCCAGTCCGTGGTCTACGACAACCTCGATCCATCGGACTTCGGCGACTTCTACCCCGCGCTGTTCCAGGGCAAGGAGTTCGGCGACGAGATCACGCTCGCCCCGGGACCCCGGGCGATCACCAGCTTTCGTTTCGCTCCGGGTTCATCCCAACCGATCTCGCGGTTCGACCTGACCCTGCGCTTCCGGGAGGTCGGTTCGACGGAGCCGGGGGCCGAGATCTGGAGTGGGACGTACACGGCACTCGAGTCCTATGGCGGCATCTTCGTGATGCACGATCTCGACGTTCCCGATGTCGTGGTTCCCGATACCTTCGTGTTCACGGTGGAGGTCGACTACCAACCGGGATTCGGCGATGGCTCGGCGTACTTCAACGGTTTCGGCGGTCCGGTTGTCGGGAGCAGCGGGGCGTTCGTATGGGTCGAGGATCATCCGTCGTTCGGGCCGGGCTGGGTCGCGGCCGCCTCGCCGCCGTGCGCGGACTGTGTGTTCAACCTGGCGTGTACCTTCTTCGCGGATGGTTCCGTGCCCATCGACACCTTCCGCCGCGGGGACTCCAACGACGACGGGATGTTCGACATCGGCGACCCGGTGTTCATCCTCGGGTCCCTCTTCGTCCCGGGCGCGGCATCGCCGTCGTGCGAGGATGCCGCGGACGCGAACGATGACGGGGTGCTCGACATCGCCGATCCGGTCTACCAGCTGGCTGCGCTGTTCGTTCCCGGCTCGCCCGCGTTGCCCGCCACGTGTGGAGTGGACACGACGGCCGACAGCCTGGACTGCGCTGTGAGCGCCGGGTGCCCTTGAGCATTGCCGGCGCCCAGCGCATGATCGAGCCCTCG
>JAGQRC010000318.1 GCA_020425835.1 Planctomycetota bacterium
GGTGCCTCATGCTCGCGCGGGAACTCCTGGAGCTCACCGACGGCGCGTTCGACGTCGCGCTCGGCACCGGACTGCGAGAGCTCGCCATCGATCCGGTCCGGCACTCCGCCCGGTGGACCCGTGATCCCGCGCCTGCCCGACGAGTGATCGACCTCGGCGGTCTCGGCAAGGGCTTCGCGCTCGACGCCGCTCGCGCGGTGCTGAGCGATTGGGATCTCGACGCGGGCTGGATCACCTCCGGTCAGAGCACGGTTCGATCACTCGGCCCGGTCGACGTCGAACCCGTTCCGCTCCGCGATCCGAACGACCCGACGCTGAGCGTCGGTCGCCTCCTCCTGGCGCACCGCGCGCTCAGCGGTTCCGCCAACCTCGGCGCACACATCGTGGACCCCCGCGATCCGAGCCGTGCTCCCGAGACCTTCCACCGCGCGGCCTGGTGTCTCGCGGCCGACGCGTCCGTCTCGGATGCGCTCTCCACCGCCTTCCTCCTTCTCTCCAGCGAGGAGGTAGCGACGCTGTGCGCCCGGATCGACGGAGTCTCGGCCATCTGGATCGACGCCGACGGTCGGCGTCACTCGGCCGGGTCGCCGGTCACCTGGGAGTCCGAATCGAGAGGATGACTTTGAGGACCACCGCCCTTCGACGCGCCGCCTACGTGTGCACCATCGCCGTGCTGTCGGCCTGCGTCACCCCGGTCGAGCGTCAGCGGATCGAGACCTTCGTTCGCAAGAGCTCGAAGGGACTGACGACGATCGAGCTCGACTACCTCCTCTACCTGCCTCCCGGCTACGACGCTCCCGACGCGCGCGAGCGCCGCTGGCCTCTCCTCTTGTTCCTCCACGGGATCGGCGAGTGTGGATCGAACCCGAACGAAGTGGCTCGGCTCGGCCCCCCGAAGCGCGTCGAGCAGGGCGAGGACTTCCCGATGATCATCGTCAGTCCGCAGAACGATGGGCGGCTGCGAAAGCTCTGGTGGAACGATCTGCTGATCGCGTTGCTCGACCATCTCGAGACGGAGCTCCGTATCGATCCCGATCGCGTCTACCTGACCGGCGCGAGCCTTGGCGGCTTCGGCGCGTGGAACCTCGCCTGCGTGCATCCCGAGCGGTTCGCCGCCGTCGCTCCCGTGTGCGGTTGGGGCTATCCCGCCGAGGTTCGACGCATGCAGGACATTCCGGTCTGGGCCTTCCACGGCGGCGAGGACTGGATCGTGCCGATCGAAGAGGGTCGAGCGATGGTCGATGCGCTCCGCGACGCGGGGGGAAGCGCTCGCTTCACGGTCTACGACGATGTCGGGCACGGCGCGTGGCATCGCGCCTACCGCGATCCGGAGCTGTACGAGTGGCTCCTCGCACAGCGGCGCGGCACAGCCCCGGGCAACGGTTCGACGAATCGCGACCCATAGGAGTCGTCGAGAAACTGCTCTCGAGCAGAGAGTTCGAGATTCCGAGGCCAGTGCTTCCGACGAAACGCAGGCGTATTGGTGGACACGTCGAGTTTCGGCGGGAGTGCTGGCCGACGGGAACTCGGGCTCTCGGCCGGAATGGGTTTTCCAACGGGCTCCTAACGCACCGAGGTCCCGGCCGTCAGGCCGTCCGGGTTCATCACTCGAACCGGACGCATCCCGATTCCCAGGACGATTCCCATCGAAGCGAGCGAGACGAACAACGCTGAACCGCCGAAGCTGATGAACGGCAGGGGCAGTCCGGTCACGGGAGCGATCCCGGTGGTCATGGCGAGGTTGATCAGCGTTTGCGCTGCGAGCTGCGTCGTGATACCGACGACGACCAGTCGTCCGAACGGCTCCCGGGTTCGATAGGCAATCCCGAGGCAGGAGAAGAACAGACAGAGAAACAGAACGAGCAAGCCCAAGGTCCCGGCCAGTCCCCATTCCTCACCGATCACGGCGAAAATGAAGTCGTTGTGGTCCTCGGGCAGGAACTCGAGAGTGTTCTGCGACCCCTGGAACAACCCGGTTCCGGTCCACCCCCCCGAACCGATCGCCGTCATCGAGTGTCGGATCTGATAGCTCTCCTCACGGAGTTCTGGCGCGTACGGGTCGAGAAAAACCAGGACCCGACCGACCTGATAGTCGGCCAACACGAACCAGCCGAGTGGAGCGCACAGCACCAGAGCGCTCGCATAACCGAGGAGCCTCCGCTTCGAAGCGCCGGCCGTCCAGAGCATGGCGAACAGTACCGGGATCAGTACCAGAGCGGTCCCGAGGTCGGGTTGGACCGCGACCATCGTGAAGGGGACCCCGACGAGAACCAAGGGTATCAACCGATTCGCCCGGGTCGGGTCACGTCCCATCGGCTTCAACACCTTGGCGAGTGCGAGAACGGTGAACAGCTTGATCAACTCGGAAGGCTGGATGTTGATGAACCCGAGCCGGATCCAGCGTTGCACACCGCCGCCGAAGAACCACTTGTTGACCAACAGGTATCCGAGAAGCGCGAGCCCGGCGACGTACAGCGGAGACCAGAGCTCCTCGAGAATGCGGTAGTGCACCAGCAGGAAGAGGACGAGAAACCCGACACCGAATCCCATCCGATAGAGGTGGAGCCGCGTCAACGCTCCGGGGAACGGCTCTTCTCCGGCGCTGGACGCCGAGTGGACGAACACCGTTCCCAGTGCGAGCAGGGTGATCAGGAAGGTCAGCATGGTGACCGACGGTAGACGCGTCCCCCCGAAGCCCGAAGGCCACGAGAACCAGCCGGCGCGCCTCACCGCGCTCGATCCTCTCGAGGTCGACGTCGAAGATCGAGTTGGCGATGCTCCTCGTACCAATCGAGAACCGCAGCGGCCAAGGCGCCGCAGGTCTCGCCTCCGTGTTGCCCGTCGGGGGTCCTCTCGACGTTGACCATGAACGCGACTTGCGGTTCCTCGACCGGCGCAAACCCGACCAACCAGGCCGTGTTGCCGATGATCAACTCGGACTCTCCGCTCGGTGCGACCTCCCGCCAACGCGACTCCGCGGTCCCCGTCTTCACCGCACAGTCGAAGCGACGGAGCCCGATCGTGTCCGAGCTCGCCGTCCCGAATTCGACGGCCCCCTCCATCCCGGCGATCACCGACTCCCAAACGGCGGCGGGGACGCCCGCATCCTCGTGCCGTTCCTCGTCGTCGGCGACCAGGCGCAACGAGACGAAGTCACCACGGTTGGCGACGCCGCAGAGGAACCGAAAGACGCCGACGGGTCGGACGTCGAACGTCCGGCCGATGCCGAGGAGCGGGCGTCGACCTCGCGCTCGGGGGGGGTCTCCCCAAGTTCGAGAGCCGTCCATGCCATTGCCGATGTGGTCCCAGAAGTGGAGCCGTCGTCCCCACTCGCCGATCTTCTCTGCCCCGAGGCGATCGGCCGCGACGGTGTAGAAGTAGCAGTTGCACGACCGGGCGACCGCACCGCGAAGGTCGAGTGACATCGGGATCGCGTGATTGCGACAGCGCAGCTGGTTCGGCTTCCTGAGGTCGTACGCACCGCGACACTCGATCGTGTCAGAGGGATCCAACACCCCTTCGGCCAACGCCGCGACCGCCACCGCAAGTTTGAACGTCGAGCCCGGCTCGACCCGCGCTTGGATGGGCCGATTGAGCCACGCGGCGTGGTCATCCACGTACCCGCGATACTCGTCATCGTGATGGAGGCGATCGAAATCTGGAGCGGGGTATGAGATCCACGCGTCGATCGCGCCGGTCCGAGGGTCTCCGACCAGCACGCTCGCACCGAACGGTCGCGGCTCCCGAGCGTCCAGACGAGCATAGATCAACCGACACAGCTCGGTGTCCAGAGTGAGCGACACATCTTCACCGGGTTGAGGCGGCTCGTTCCAGATCGGCGCGGAGGCGGAACGTCCCTGCGCATCGACTTCCAGGTTGCGCGCCCCGGGACGCCCTCGAAGTCGGGACTCGAGGAACTTCTCGAGCCCGGAAGCCCCCACGAGGTCCTCGGAGTGGTGCGCGACTTCGCGAACGGCGAGGAACGTCCGCGGATCCCGAATGCTCTTGAGTCGGCCGTGTTCGGGGTACCACGAGTCCACGATGGGTTCCCCGCGCTCTCGCCACTCCAGGTCCACCTCGGCCGTGCGTCCGCTGACCCGACCGATCAAGTTGGCGAGCACCGGTCCGGTACGGTTGACGCGGCTCCGCACCTCTCGGACCGACAGTCCGGGGAACGCCTCGGGATGCTCGGCGATCTCGGCCACCAGCTCGAAGGGGATGCCATCGACGAGGACGCGCTCTTTCTCGAACAGCCGTTGTCGGATCGTGGAGTGGTAGCCGGGATCGTCGATCTTCCGCTTCAACCAGTCGCGTCGCGTCCACAGTCGCTCGCGCAGGTCGACGCGCTCCGCGACGGAGAGTTTGGGACTCTGCGGATCGAGCTGGTCCACTTCGAGGACGCGCAGCCGGGCGACGACATCGTCGAGTTGCCGCTTCAAGCCCTCGACGGGGTCCCGCATCTCGCCGTAGGCCGTCTCGACGGATCGGTAGAGATCGAGGGATGGACGCTCCGGATCGAGCTCTTCGATTCGTCGCTGCAGCCGACGGATTCCGGCCTCCCCGGCGAAGAGCTCCTTGGGTCGAACGAGAACCGAGCCGTCCTCGGCCAGCTCCAGGCCGGGATAGTAGGGCGCGCGCTTCGGATTCTCGAGCGCTGCGTCGAGCTGTCGCGCCTGGTCGGGAGTGAGCCGGTGAATCCACAGGTGCGGGTCGAGCCGTTCGTCGGAACCGAGTCGGGGACCGTGGAACTGACGAATGGCTTCGAGGCTCTCGAACAACCGGTCCTCGTCGTAGGGAAAGCTCCCCTCGATACCGTGATGCCGAAACAGGCGGAGAACTCGTCGGGCAACCCAACGGCTCTGCACGACGCCACGCAGGGTGTAGATCACGGCGTGGCTCGGTGCATCCTCGCTCAGAACCTGACCGTTGCGGTCGAGAATCCGACCGCGCGGCGCGGAAAAGAACGTCGTCGATCGCCGGACACGCTCGGCCTCCGTCCGGTAGTCCCGCCAGTGGAGTCCTTGCATCCAGACCAGTCTTCCCGCGATGGCTCCCGCCGCGAGCAAGAAGAGCATGGCGATGGCGAGGATCCGGGTGCGGTGCAATCGATCTCCGGACTCCGGCGAGGGGGCGGTTCACGCGCGACGTCGGCGGCGCGGGGCGGTGACATCGAGGACGGGCACCACGATGAATCCCGCGAGCCCGGCGATCAAGGCACCTTCGAGGGACACCAGGAGCGCTCCGT
>JAGQRC010000319.1 GCA_020425835.1 Planctomycetota bacterium
AGAAGGCGTGCCCGGATCATGACTAACCCCGCCCCGGAGAATACCCGGGACCAGCCTAGTTGTTGTTTCTGCACAAGAGCCCGCACCCAAGCTACTGCTTCTCGTCCCACTGTCAACGAGGAGCGATCGGCTTCGTCCATTGGATCAGCCACCGGCCTCAGTGATTCCCAGAACTGGAGAGTCACCGACCCCGGGGGGTGCGTCGAGCCGCCCTCCAGCCGGAAGTCCGGGCTCCCGGCCGGAATGAGTCTCTCAACGGGCTCCTAGCGCACGCGGGTGTAGAAGTTGATCAGCTTCCGCGTGGTCGGATGGCGCAGCACCAGGCTCCCGTCGGGCTCGAATCCATAGGCGAGATAGGTCCTCTGGCCGTCGTTCCACTGAATGGAGATGAACCCCTGGCTCGCGGTCCAGCGACCTCGACTCACGCTTCCGCCGGTTTCGCCGTTCGCCGTCCACTCGAGGTTCCCGTTGTGGTCCCGTTTGGAGGCACTGAAGGACGACCGAGCACCATTGAAGCAGGTCCCGTCGGCGTTCAGCACGTAGACGAGTTGGGTGTTCACGTAGACCCCCGCATCGCCACCCCCGGCGAGCGCTTCACCCGCGAACATGCCGATCAACCGGAGATCGTCGGTGACGGGCGCGCCGGTCGCCCCGCCGGGACTCGCGCCAGTGGGATCACTCGTCGGGGCGTAGGTCAACGTGCGGAACATCGTCCGCAAAACATCGGATCGTGCGCGCACCGCCTCTTCGGAGCCGGCGATCGAGATGCTGAGCGCGACGCCGTTCTGGATCGTGACGAGCACCTCACAGACGATGGGCTGACCGTTCGGCAGGGAGCCCGAGTAGCGATAGAGGGCGCCACTGCCGCCCTGCGCGGGAAGCGGCTCGGGCGCGCCCGTTCGACGGATCTGCGGAAGGAGCTGCCGCATGGCCTCGTCGAGATATCGCGTCACGCCCGTCGATCGAGGATCGGTCTCACCGTCGGACGGAACGCCCTGCGCCGTGATCATCTCCATCTCGCTCCCACTCGGCGGGACGAGACGGAGACCGGTCGCCGTCTCCTCCACCCGCCAGTCGTCGGGGTGGGCGAAGCTCGCGCCGAGACGATGCCGATAGGTCGTCCAGCCGGGAGGCCGTTGCCCGACACTTCCGCCATCCGTGCGCGGCGGGTCGGCGGGTCGGGGAGCGACGATGCCGCCCATGGGCTTGTCGCCGCCGAGGGGATTGGGCGGTCCCGCGATCGGACCGACCGACGGGCTCCCGCGACGGATCAACGCGTAGGTCCGGGATCCGGTGGTGAAGGTCGCGTTCTCCGGACCCACGCGAGCGTCGAACGGGAAGGAGCTGCCATCGGCGGCGAACGTGCCTCGAAACCCACCGTCGTCGGTCGCGGTGACTTCGCCACCGAATCGCATCGCCCCGAGCTCCAACGTGATCGAGCGCCCCGTGACGGACATCGTGAGCCCATCACCGGAGTAGACCCCGTCGAAGGAGGTCGCGATTCCTCGGGTTCCGATACCGGGAAGCACCGCGCCGCCCGTGGGCCGCGGAGTCTCGCCCGGCGTCCCGACACCGGTGCCGCCGATCGTGACTCGTGAGCGCGTCTGCACGAGTCCCTTGCCGGTCAGTCCCGCGGCCCCGGAGTTCGCGGCGCCCTTCAGCTCCAGGGGGCCGACGAGTCGACTCTCGATCGCGAGCCCGGTCGCCACGTCGACGGTCATCGATCCCGTCAGCGTCCCCGTCATGTCGAGCCCGTCCTGGCTTCCCGTCCAGCGACCCGTCCCGGAGATCAACGCGATGCGGCGACCGACCCGCTCTTCGAAACGGTCGACGTGCAGTTCCAACCGCGGCTGAAAGGGCTCGCCGTCGCGAGAGAGGTCGGCGACCCAGTCTTGTCCGATGTCGATCGGACGATCGGGATAGAGCTCGCGACGGTAGAGGGCGACGTTCTGGAGCACGCCCCGCGTCAGCTCGTCGATCGCCACTGGCCCCGACTCCGAAGACACTTCGGTGATCGCGTCACCCTGGACACGCACGGCGACGGTCTTTCCCGCGAGCGCGAACGGCTGGGACTGTGTTTGCCCCATGGACACGACCGTGGCGGAGCATTGAGGATCGAACGCGATGCGCAACAGAGTGGGGATCCCTCCGCTCGCTTCGAGCACGGTGAGCTCGCCGCGGGTCGACTGGCGGATCTCCTGGGTCACCGTCACGGGAGCGCCCTCGGACGGCAGCTGAACGGTGAACTCGAACTGGGTGCTGTCCTCGAACGAGATCGTCAGCCCGGGCGACAGCTGGAACCGCAGCGCTTCGGCGGCTCGAACGGAACCGGAGAGCACGGAGAACGCGACGAGCGCGAGCCCGATGCGCCAGGTGGGCCGTGAGGTGAGCATGGGGGTGGTCCTTCCGGGGGAGCTGGCAGATACGCCGTGCGCACCGGCCAACAACAGAGGCGCCAACCCCGCGGTGCGTGCGGGAGATTCTCCGCCCGCGATCAGTCGCGCTGCAGCAACACCGCCTCTCGCTCGGCGCTCAGTCCCGCCTTCCACACCCGATCCGGCGCTCGTGTGTCCAGCCAGGCGAGGGTCGCGCCGATCGTCTCCTCGATCGTCCGGTAACGCAGTCCAGCGCCCCGTGCTCGGGCCGCGTCGATCCGGAAGACCCAGGCCGATCGAGGGTGAGAGCCGGGGAGCCAGAACGGGACTTCGGTCATCGGCTTGGCATCGCCGGCGACGAGCGCGTCATCGTCGATCCACGCGAACTCGGCCTCGGCACCGGACACTTCCCGGCAGGCGTCCAGGAACACCCTCATCGAGAGCGGCGACTCGGGTCCGACCAGGTTGTAGGTCCCGCGACACTGCGCTCCGATCGCGGCGATGGTCCACTCGGCGAGGTCGCGGACGTCGATGATCTGGATCGGTCGCTCGGGCGCCCCCGGAGCGAGCACCCGTCCACCTCGTCGGACCCGGTCCGGCCAATAGGAGAATCGATCGGTCGGATCCCACGGTCCGACGATGAGCCCGGGACGGATGATCAGCGCATCGGGACATCGATCGCGGACGACTCGCTCGCACTGCGCCTTCAGCGGTCCGTACGTCCTCCCGTCGATGACCTCGCCCAAGTCTCCCTCCGCGGCGGCCAGCTTCGACGCCTCGACAACGGGTGGCACGACATCATCCGCATAGACGGAGATCGTGGAGACGAAGACGTATCGCTCCGCTCTTCGCGAGAGGTGGTCGACCGATGAAGACACCAGGCGAGGAACGTACCCGCAGGTGTCGATCACGACGTCCCACCGTCCGTCGAGCCTCTCGATCTCGCCATCGCGATCGCCGAGCACCCGCGGAACGTCCGGAAAGATGTCGGCTCCGGTCTGACCCCGATGGAACAGGGTGACCTCGTGCCCCGCGGCGAGCGCCGCATCGGTCAACGCGCGCCCCACGAACTGGGTCCCACCGATGATCAGAACGTCCACAGTGACTGTCTCCTCTTACCCCAGGGGCCGGTTCACTCTCGCCCGAACTCGGTCTCATACCCCATCCTCGACCCGAATCGCGAGGACCAGAGCGTTGGCCCATCCTGACCCGCCAGGCCGTATTCAAACGAATCCGACAACTTCACGGAGACGCAAGACACTACCTTGGAGCCACTTGAGCCTTTTCCGTTGACATCCCCTGAAAATCGCCGGCCGGCGACGTCTTCCTGGTGGCTCGGGCGTTGCAACGCCGCGCGCCAGGTGTGTCGAGCCTCAGGGCTCGAAGTCGAGACGCCGCGGGCGGCGTCCCCGAGACCTGCGAATCGGAAGGGGTGTTCATGTCCGCTTCGATCCTGCTCATCGCTCTGTTGTTCTCGAACTCCGCGACGTCGGTGCCCACGCTCAACGCGGCACCACTGCTCTCCGACGGGCTCATCTCCCGTGAAGATCAACAAGACATCTCCGAGGAACAACAGCGCATCGCACAGCTCTTCCGAGCGACCGAGATCGTCTTCAAGAAGGATGGATCGATCTCACTGCGCTACGACTTCGAGTCCAAGAGAGAGTCGTTGCTCGAGGATTGGTCGGTGAACGCGCGCAAGAAGAACGTCGTGCGTTGGTCACGGGGCTACGAGGGAAAGACCACGACGGTCGAGGATGGGCTGATCATCGCCGACGAGGGGATGCTGCTCCACCGCGCGAAGTGGCGCGACGCGAACCTGAACGTCGACTACCTCTCCACGTCGGGAACGCGCTCCCAAGACCTCCTCGCGGCGATCTTCGCCTATGACCGGGGCAAACGCATCGTCGGAAGCCATCTCGGATCGCAGTGTGTGCAACTCAAGGGGCTGCGTCGAACGTCGCAGTGCATTCCGCGAGCGAACACGACGACGGTCTCTCACGACGAGCGGCTGAGCTTCGGCTACAAGATCGAGAAGGGCGTGCTCTACGCGACGAAGTCCGGCGCGAGCATGGTGAACACCATGGAGAACCCCAAGTTCACTCGAGACCTGGGGCCCGGGTTCGGTGGCCTCGCCTGGCAGGGACGCGTTCAGGGCTTCGTCTTCTCGGTCACGATCGAAGGGCACCTCGACGCCGACTGGCTGAAGGAAGCGCTGGACAAAGCGGGACTCTGATCGTCGCCGTCCTCATCGACCGTTCGCGAACTCCCCACTCGACGCCCCCTCGAGGGTCGACCAGCCGCGGCTGGTCCCCTCGAGCCCTCCTCCCTCTCCTTACTCCCTCCTCGGCTCTCGGTCGTCCGAGGCGACGACTCCCCTCCGGAGCAGCAGTTCGCGAAACTGTCGATCCCGCATTGAGATGAGTCGAGAGCAGTCACTGGGCAAAGGCGCCCACCGGGTGATTCGAGCCTGAGACCCAGTACCATCCCCACCATTGGGTGCACCGCTCCGACCTCGTGTGAGACGTCTCGTATCGACGTGTCGAGGTGAGATCTCGGTCGCGCGGCTCTCGTTTCCTCCGATCGAAGCACGAACCCTGAACTCGAATGGGAAGTCCCATGCCCACCACTGGACTGGGATCGACGTCGCTCCACAGGCTCATCCGGGCCGGCGCCTGGTGCTGCGCGATGATGACGCTCTTCCTCCTTCATTCCACCTCGCGCAGCGAGGGGCAGTCGGGCTGCACGCTGGACGCGCTGCCGAGCCGGGGAGGATCGCTCGAGGTCATCGGCGCCGGAGCCTTCGACCCCGATCTCTCGGTGGAGGTCGACCCCGATCTCGACTTCGTCCGCTTGGAGAACAGC
>JAGQRC010000320.1 GCA_020425835.1 Planctomycetota bacterium
CCAGATCGGGAAGGTCCGACCGATCCGCTCGCCCGTAGACCTGACGTCGCCCCTCGAGGTCCTTGACCACGAATCCCTGCTCGACCAACTCGGCGAGCACGACGATCAACAGGGTCGGATGCATCCCGGTCCGCGACCCGAGTTCCGTCCGCCCCGGTCGCTCTCCGGCTCCGATCCGGGGCACCGCCGACATCACCGCCTCGAAGTCTTCGATCGACGGTTGGGCGGATCGGATGAAGTAGTCTTGCACGTCTCGATCCCGCGCATCGAAGAACAGGATGCCCTCCGCCGGCGCGCCATCCCGACCGGCGCGGCCCACTTCCTGGTAGTACGCGGTGATCGAGCCGGGGACATCGACATGCACGATGAAGCGGATGTCCGGCTTGTCGATGCCCATACCCAGCGCGTTGGTCGCGGCGATGATGCGCTGTCCACCATCGGTGAATCGCTCCTGGAGGTGTCGCTTGAGGTCCGGCGCCAGCCCGGCGTGGTAGGCGACGACATCGTGTCCCCGGGAAGCGAGATACCCCGCCACGATCTCCGTCTGCTCTCGCGTCGCACAGTAGAGGAGCCCGCACGCGTCCTCCTCGAGCTCTCCCGACTCGAGGAGCTCCACCAATCGCGCGAGCTTCGCGTCGACCCCGCGGGTCTCGATCACGCGAAGGACGAGATTCGGGCGATCCATCGTCTGACGCTGCACGGCGGGCGCGCTCCCATCCCGGGAGCGGAACTGATCGAGGATGTCGAGCTCGGTCCGCGCGTTGGCGGTCGCGGTCAAGCCGAGCACTCGGAGCCCCGGGCGACGTTCCTCGAGCGTCCGGATCGCGTTCACGATCTGTCGATACGAGGGTCGGAAGTCGTGACCCCACGTCGAAATGCAGTGGGCCTCATCGACGACGAAGAGATCGACCGGGAGCCCGATGATGAACTCGAAGGTCGCCAACTGATCGAGCTGCTCGGGCGCGACGAACAGGATCCGCAGCCGTCCCTCCCGCACGGCACTCCGAACCGCATCGTTCTCGTCGTCGGACTGGTCGGAGTTGATCGACCCCGCCTCGATCCCGAAGCGCTCGCGAAGTTGCCGCACCTGATCCCTCATCAGCGCGAGCAGCGGCGACACGACCAGCGTCAATCCGTCCAGGGCCACGCTCGGAACCTGGTACAGGAGCGACTTGCCGTGGCCCGTCGGCTGGATGCAGACGAGTCGACGCCCGACGAAAAGTGTCTCGATCGCCTCGCGTTGCCCCGGGCGGAAACCGCGGAACCCGAAGCGCTCACGGAGGATCGCGTCGAAATCGGGGTGATCGGCGTGGGCCGGCGCGGGCTGGGACACGGACTCTCCCCTTCTGGACACCGTCGACGGCGGCCCTCTCGACCATCGAAATCGCTCAGGACGTCGAACCCGCTGACCCCTGACGGAACCGGATCGCGGCTCTGACCCAGGTCTCGCGAACACGCTTCGCGGAAGGACCACGGTCCGACCGCCCGCCGAGGCGGATGGGGCGACCATCATGGGGGATGCGGAGCTCTGGGTCGAGGACCCGAGTGTCCGCGACCGGAGAGGGACATGGACGATCGAACGAACCGGGACGCCGCGTTCGGTGCGCCGGGAATGATGGGAGACGAGCCAGGATCGAGTGCGGAGCTCCTCGCTCTCGTCTACGACGAGCTCCGAGCCCTGGCTCGTGCTCGGTTGTCGAAGCTCCCGCCGGGACAAACGCTCGACGCGACCGACCTCGTCCACGAGACCTACGCCCGGATCGAGGGTCGCGAACCCGAGGGTTGGAGCGGACGTCGACACTTCCTGTTCGCTGCGGCGCGCTCGATGAGAGACATCCTGATCGAGAACGCCCGGCGCAGTGGCGCGAAGAAGCGGGGCTCCGAGTTCGACCGGATCACGCTCACCGGCATCGCCGAGGGGGAGGCTCCCCCGACCGAGGACCTTCTGGCGCTCGATGATGCCCTGATCGAGCTGGAGTCCTCCGATCTCGACAACTACCGCGTCGTCATGCTCCGATACTTCGCCGGTCTCGACCTCGAGGAGGTCGCCGACGTCATGGGCCTCTCTCTGAGCACGGTCAAGCGGAAGTGGTCGTACACGCGCGCGTGGTTGCTGCGCGCCGTCGACGGCGTCCGACGAAAGCAGGAGCCGTGACCGACGATCGGGAACAACGGATCGAAGCGCTCTTCGCGCACGCCACCGCGCTCGACCCGGCACACCGGGACGTCTTCGTCGACGGCCTGGACGGCGACGATGCCGAACTCCGCGAGGAGCTGATCTCGCTGCTGCGCTACGACGACACCACGACGTCGTTCCTCGACCGTCCGATCGTCCCACCGCTCGTCGACGTCGACTGGGATGACGAAACGCTCCCCGAGAGCTTCGACGGGTTCGTCTTCCTGTCGCGCCTCGGCGTCGGCGGTTTCGGCGAGGTCTACCTCGCCGAGCAGACCCACCCGGTCCGTCGTCGCGTCGCGGTCAAGCTGATCCGTCCAGGGATGAACTCCCGCCAGCTCCTCGCTCGGTTCGAGGCCGAGCGCCAAGCGCTCGCGATGATGGACCATCCGGGTATCGCGAAGATCCTCGGCGCGGGCTCGACGCCGGAGGGCCGCCCCTACTTCGCGATGGAGTACGTGCGGGGTGCCCCGATCACCTGCTACTGCGATCAGCACAGCTTCGACCTTCGTTCCCGGGTCGAGTTGTTCGCCGAGGTCTGCCGCGGTGTCCATCACGCGCATCAGAAGGGGGTGATCCACCGCGACCTGAAGCCATCCAACGTCCTGGTGGCGGAGCACGAAGGACGCGCGACCCCGATGATCATCGACTTCGGGATCGCCAAGGCGATCGATGAGCCCTTGACCGATCGCACGATCGTCACCGAACAGCGATCGTTCCTGGGGACACCGGACTACGTGAGTCCCGAACAAGCCGAGTCGGGCGGGCAGGATCTCGACACTCGCAGCGACATCTACTCCCTCGGCGTCATGCTCTACGAGATCCTCACCGGAGTCACCCCTTTCGACCTCCGCAGCTCGACGCTGGAGGACGCGCGTCGAGTGATCCAGCAGGTCGATCCTCCGCGACCGAGCACGCGACTCGCTCTGCTCGGTGAGACCTTGAACGAGGTCGCCCGGCATCGCGGGACCGACTCGCGCGCGCTCACGCGATCGTTCGATCGCGACCTCGACTGGATCGTCCTCAAGTGCCTGGAGAAGGACCGGGGCCGTCGGTACGACAGCGCGAGCGCGCTCACCGAGGATCTGCAACGCTACCTGGACAATCAGCCCGTCCTCGCCGGTCCGCCCACTTGGCGCTACCGCGTTCGCAAGTTCGTCCGACGCCATCGGGTCCCGGTCGCGACCGCCACACTCCTGATCGTCGCGACACTCCTCGGCTTGACGGCCTCCACCCTGGGCTTCGTCGAGGCGCGTCGTGAGCGGGACAATGCGGAGCGGGAGGGACGCCGAGCGGCAGCGGTGCAGGAGTTCTTCGTCGAGCGAATGATCGACGCGGCCAATCCGGGTCTCGGCGGGGATGCGCAGACGCCGGTGGGAGAGATCATCGACCGGGCTGCCGCGGAGGTCGGGGATGCCTTCCCGAACGACCCCGACATCGAGGCTACGATCCGCGCCGCGCTCGGCCGCGCTTTCTCACAACTCGGTCGCTACCAGGATGCGCTCGCTCAACTGGAGCGGGCGATCGAGCTGGGGCACGCCGCCGGGCTCGGTCTTTCGCCGTTGCTGTCCTGGCGCGGGGACCGCGCCGAGGCGCTCCGGATGTTCGGTGATCGCGACGGCGCGTTGACCGAAGTGCGAGAGGCGGAGGCGGTCGCTGCTCGTGAGCTCGGCCCGTTGGACCGAGTCTCCGTGAGACTCGAGTCGATCCTCGGGACGAACCTCTGGCGAAGCGCACGGTACGAGGAGTCAGAGGAGGTGCACCGGCGCAATATCGAGAAGGTGGAGCAGGTCTACGGGCCCGACCACGTCGAGGTCGCGCTCGCGAAGTCGCGTTTGGGTCTCGCGCTCCGAGCGCAGGACAAGACGCCGGCCGCCATCGAGCTCTACGAGCAAGCCGTGGCGATCCTCGAGCGGCGGCTCTCACCGGAGCACCCGCGCACGCTCACCGTGAAGAACAACCTCGCCGTCGCACTGGAGGAGATCGGGCGCACGGAGGAGGCGGAGCAGCTCCACCGATCGGTGTACGAGACGCGGCGTCGCGTTCTCGGCGACGCGCACGCCCACACCGTGGATTCGCTCCGCAACGTCGCGCGCTCGCTGTCACGCAAGCGCGACTACGCCGGCGCCGAAGCACTCCATCGCGACGCGCTCCGAGGCTACGAGGCGAGCCAACAGTCGCCGGACCACCCCAGCGTGCTCCAGGCGCGACGGGATCTGGTCAACTCGATCAAGAACCAGGGACGCCTCGACGAGGCGGCCGAGCTCTACGAAGCGCTGATCCGCGACGATCGCCGCGTCCTCGGCGAGACGCCGGAGGTCGCCTACGTCTTGACCTCCTTGGCCGACCTGGAGACGCGCCGCAACAACCACGCTCGCGCCGCCGAGCTCCGTCGCGAGGCGGTGGCGATCCACCTCGAGCACAGCGGCGCGGCCCATCGCGAGACGTATCGTGCGGAGGATTGGCTGGTCTCCTCGCTTCATGCGCTGGACGAGCGCAACGAGCTACGCCAGTTCCGCGAGGCGCAGATCGCACGCATGCGACATGCCTGCCTCGAGACCGACCCCCCGCCGACCGATCGTCGGACCTGGCGCCGGTGGGCGCTCTTGCAGATCGACTGCGAATTCGACGATCTGCGCGATGTCACGGCCGGGCTCGATGCCGCGCATCGCGTCATCGACCTCGGAGGAGACGACGATGCGGCGATCTACGAGGTGATCGGCATCCTCGAGCGGCTCGCCGGGCACGAGGAGCCGTCGATCTCGGCGATGATCCGCGGCGCACGACTCTGCGGCGCGACACTCGACCGGGACGCGATCCTCGAGATCTTTCGCGGTACCGACAGTCCTCAGACGTGGCGAGAGCGTCTGCGAGAAGCGATCCGACGCGCCAGAGCGCCGTCGGACGGTTGAGCGACCGCAACGGGGAAGAGCGAGGCGACCTCACTCCGCGAGCTTCGCCGCTTTCAGGTGTCGCAGACAGTTCACGAAGTCCCGAACATCGTCGTCGCGCAGGAACCAGATGCAGTCGGAGTCGCCATCGGCACGCTCCCCCTCGGGGAG
>JAGQRC010000321.1 GCA_020425835.1 Planctomycetota bacterium
AGGTTCTGATTGGTTGCCGACACGATGCGCACGTCGACGGCGACCGGAATGTCCGCGCCGACCGGCCACACCTTCTTCTCCTGGAGCGCGCGCAGGAGCTTCGCCTGGGTGTCGCCCGGCATGTCCCCGATCTCATCGAGGAAGAGTGTGCCCCCGTGCGCGAGTTGGAACCGTCCCTTCCTCGCGCGGGCGGCACCGGTGAAGGCGCCATCGACGTGGCCGAAGAGCTCGCTCTCGATGAGCGCGGCGCTCGAGAGTGCGCAGTTGAACGGGACGAAGGGGCCCTCGGACCGTGGAGAGTGATCGTGGATCATCCGGGCGATGAGCTCCTTGCCCGTCCCGGTCTCGCCGGTGATCAGGACGGGCTGGTCTCCGTCGGCCATCCGCTCGGCACGCCGAATGACCTCGATCATGATCGGGCTCTTCGCGATCAGTCCTTGGCGTCGCTCCAGTGCCTTGCGGAGTCGCCGATTGTCCGATTCCAAGGCCTCGCGCAGATCGTGGTCGTGGAGCGCGAGCCCGAGGAGGTGAGCGATGCCGCGGAGGTAGTGGAGACTCGGCTCGTCGAACGGTGGGGCGTCGGCACCCAAGCGATCGGCGTACACCACCCCGAGCGTCTGGCCACCGACGATCATCGGGCAGCAGATGAAGGTCGAGATCGAGAGCTCGCGCACGGAGTCGGATGGTGAGCCGAGCTCCGCCTCGGGATCGACGACGAGCAGCGCCTTCGGCTCCTCGGTGATCTCTCGGAGGATCGAGCGACTCATCGGCGTGGGCCGACTCGCGTCCACACCGAGGGTCGCGGCGGGATGCAGGACGTCCCAGTCGCCCTCGCGGAGCAGGATGAAACAGCGATCGAAATCGAGGTCACTGTCGATCGCCGTCTCGGCCGCGCGCAGGATGGACTCGCGCGAGCCCTCGCCGACGAGCGCCTCGGCCATGGTGACGATCGCCTCGAGCCGAGCGTGTCCGAGCATCGGATCGTGGCGGAACAGGGAGCGGCTCGCCGAGTCGCGGACCTGCAGCTCCGTACGTCTCCCACTCGCCGTCCCCGCCCGCGCCGCCGCCGCCCGCGCGATGATCCTCGTGGCCCCGAGTCGGAAGGTCCCGCCCGTGGTGGTCCGCGTCGAGTGGATCGAGTGGCCCTCGAACTCCGTCCCATTCTTGCTCTCGAGATCGCGCGCGATCAACACACCGTCACCATCGACCGAGAGCGACAGGTGAGGATCGGAGAGATGCGGATCGGGAAGACGCACACCGCTGCGTTCTCCACGTCCGAAAGTTCTCTCCTCACCGACCTGCAGTGTGATCTGCTCGAGTCGGTCGCCGTCGTGAACGATGTCGAGCACGTACGTCACGGATGACTCCTTCCTCGGAGCCCGTTGAGGAGCCGACCTGTCGGCCCGGGTCGACTCAGGGTCCACAGTAGGGTTGTTCGCAAGGGATCGGAGTGACGACCGGCAGGCACGTGTCGATCGGTGCAGTCAAGGCGAACCCGGCCAGGTAGATCGCGGTGTCATCGGCGTTGATGACACCGTCCTGGTTAATGTCGAGCGTCGCCTCGCAGAGGAGCTGGCTCGATTCACCGGGTTGGCCGAGAAGGTAGATCGCGACGGCGAGGTCGGCGGGAGTGAACGACACGCCATCGCCATCCAGGTCTCCGAACTCCGTCCACACCCCGGTCACGCCCGTGCCGCTCGGAAGCGGTTGGACGACTCGCGGATCTCGCGCGCGGTAGATCTCGATCCCGGCCGGCGTCGCGATGGTGTACTCGGGTCGTCCGCCCGTTCCGTGGTGGACGTACGCGATCCCGGTCGACCCGGTGATCATCGGTTGGAGGGCGATCGAGGCGACGACCGTGTCGGTCCGCGCATCGACGGTCACGAGGTCGGTGACCGACCCGTCGAGCACGGTGGAGGTGACGATCTCGTAGTAGTCGTGCTCCGTCATGGTGACCTGAGTCACGTTGCCCACCGATGGTCCCGCGAGCATTTCGGTCGTGGGGACCGCCATGGCGATCGGGTTCGAGAGGTGCACCGCGTGGACCTCGCCCCCGTCGACCACCAGCAGGCGATCGCGGTCCGCGTCGTACGTCATGCTCGTGACCGCGGACAAGCTCGCTGGCCAGGGGCCGAGATCGTAGAAGTTCCCGAGCTCGTCCGTCTCGACGAAGATGCTCGAGTCGGTCAACCACAAGAGGTGCTCGGTGAGATCTCCGTTGAGCTCCACCCGGGGGATCGTGGCGACCGCGCGCAGCTCGCCGCTCCACGACAGCGCCGCGATGCCGTCGGCCACCGCGGACAGACCGTTGACCGAGTAGCGGAGATAACCGTGCGACGACGAGGCGCTGTCGACGAAGATCACCTCGCCGCGGCTGTCGAGCCAGGTCGCATCACCCGGGCTCCCGGCGACCGGCAGTGGGCCGGGGAGGATCGGAGAGCTCGTCGGCGGTGGTGAGACGCAAACCGTGCGGGTCACCGGGAACGAGCTGTCGAGCCCCGAGCCCCGCCGGATCCGAGTTCGGTGCACCCCCACGGGAAGGTCGCCCGTGGACCACATCTGTCCGAGGGAGAGCGTCGTCTCACCATCCTGTTCGATCTCGACGACGGGCGTCTCCGCCGCGTCGAAGTCCCAACCGAAGCGATAGCGGATCGGGTCGGTGGGGAGACCGGTCGAGGTCAACCCGGTCGGTCGGGGACGCGCGCCCCGAACGTGGGCGACCACCGTGCGAGGATCGCTCCGACGGGCCGGGTTGCCGCAGTAGTGGACGTGGATCAAATGGGTGCCGGGCTCGAGCTCGAACTCGACCAGCTCCTCGATGGCGCTGGTGAACGTCGACTCCCCGTCGATCACGAACTCCCAGTCGCCGACGGGCTGCGGAGGACCGAGAACGATCTTGGCGAGGTTGGTGGTCGCCGTCACCTCGACGAATTGCAGCGGGTTCTGGTCGTTCCCCGGGCGCGAGATCAGCTCGTGATGCCCACGGATCCGACCCTGGTGTTCGTAGTAGACATCGATCCTCGCCACATCGCCGACGTCGAGCGTCGAAGACGTGTGTCCCGTGGAGTCGAGCGTCTCGACCCGGAAGTCCCAGAGCACGACCGGCTCCGAAGCGGAGCTCGACATCACCGAGACTTCGCCGGTCGGGCTGACGATCACGTCGACCGGTGGCGACGACTGGTTGGTCGACGGATCGATCGAGACGATGCAGTCGATGTCGGAGTCATCGGGAATGGTGCCCGCCGCGAGCGAGGTGCGGTGGAGCTGATGTCCGGTGGTCCCGATCTGATGGTAGTAGATCGCCGCGGCGTCCATCGTGCCGCTGACCACCGAGGGGCTGTCCGCGCTGATCGAGAAGATCAGACCCGAGGTCTGGCCGCGGGAGGCGGAGTACGCCGCGTCCACGTCGAGCGCGTCGATCCGATCGTTGGCGTCGATGCCGAGGTCGGTCGCGTCGAGCCACCCGACGATCTGGTCGGTCCCCGAGATGCGATCGAGGTAGAGGACTTCCGAGGGCAGATGCGGCGTGCCGTCGGCGGCCACGAACGGTGCGGCAGCGGTGAAGTAGACCTTCCCGAAGTTCGGGGTCGTGTGGAGATCGAAGCCGATCAGATCGTCCGGGTTCCCGGCGACCGGCTGCCCGGTGAAGCCGCCCGGGATCTGCAAGGTGCCGGTGGCGAGGAGTTGCTCGACCGGAACCGGAAGATCGTCCGAGTTCTCCTCGGCACCTTTGAGGTTCATCTCGAGGAACCCGTACGGCACGTGCGGAGAAATGTAGAGGTCCGAGCGACGGTCACCGACCGGCTCGAAGAAGAGGTCGGACGGGTAGATCCCCTTCGACCCCGGTGCGACCGACCAGAGCAGAGCGCCGTGCCAGTTCTGGTTGTCGTGGGTCCCGTAGCCGAGACTCAGCGAGTTCGCGGCTGCACCGAGCGGGTCGAGCACCACGGCGAGGCGCAGACTCTGCACGGTCAGCTGCCCGGTCGTCGTGTTGACCGAGAAGATCCAGTTCCGCTCGGGGGCCGGCCGCGACAGCAGCATCGAGTAGTGCAGGTCGGCTCGGGCCGTCGTGGCGAGACTCGCCAGGATCACCAGCACGAGACACAAGTCTCTCCGAGAAAAACGCTTGGGCACGTCGTACTCCACGGTGGATCCCCCTGGTGCTGAGAAGGCGCGGTCATCGTCGTGGCCCGCGCGGTCCGCTCGTGTCCAGGTCTCCGACTCGTGGGTCAGGGCCTCCGGACGCGACCGATCCACTCTAGAATACGGGGGGTGTCCGAGATATCTACGCCGGCATGCTGTGTCCGGCTTTCGGGCACCCTGTTCGGATCCGAGCGGAAACCGAGGGATGCCATCGGAGACGAGACCTCACGCGAGCCGGGCGCGAAGCCGCCGCTCCACACTCTGACGATCGTCTCGGTCGACCCGAGCACCGAGGGAGCGCCTCCTCCGATCGCGATCGGATCGCCGGAGGCGCGTTACCACGTCGAGGACTTCATCGGTGAGGGCGGAATGGGAGAGGTCTTCCGCGGGGAGGACTCGCTCCTACGTCGTCCGATCGCCGTGAAGTACTTGCGACAACCGCTGTCCGATGACCCGAGCGCACTCCGGCAGTTCTGGAACGAGGTCGTCCACTCCGGGTTGCTCGATCATCCCTGCGTCCCGCCGGTGCACGACGCCGGGATCGATCGACACGGGCGTCCGTTCTACGTCATGCGGTTGATCCGCGGTCGATCCTTGCGCGACGTCCTCGACGAGAGCGACGACTCGGAGTGGGGCTTGCCTCGACTGCTCTCGAGCTTCGTGCAAGTGTGCGGCGCCGTTCAGTTCGCCCACGACTCCGACATTCTCCACCTCGACATCAAGCCCGCGAACATCATGATCGGTGACTACGGTGCCGTGTATCTCGTCGACTGGGGGTTGTCCGAGGCGACGTCGCCGCACGGTCGACGCGGGACCCGCGGCACACCGAGCTACATGGCACCCGAGCAGACTCGCTCGGGCGCGGCGTTGAGCGCGGCCGCCGATCTCTTCGCGCTCGGTGCGCTGTTGTACGAGCTCTGCACTCGGGAGCGAGCCTTCCCCGGCTCCGAGCCTCGCGCCATCTTCGAGAAGATCCGACGCGGTGAGTTCCATCGCGGCCCTGCGTGGGACCGGTGCGCGCCATCGCTTTGCGAGATCATCGAGCACGCGCTCGAGCCGGAGATCGACCGCCGCATCGAGAGCGCCGAGGCGCT
>JAGQRC010000322.1 GCA_020425835.1 Planctomycetota bacterium
CCGGAAGCTCGGGCTCTCGGCCGGAATGAGTTCTCGACGAGCTGTTACGGACAGGTCAGATCACAAGCGCGCCAGTCGTTGTTGTTCGTGACCGACTGACCGAATCCGCCGCCGATCGTCGAGGCAACCCCGAACGCGGAGCCGTTCGTGCCTCCACACACGGAACTCTGGTTGCCGGACGCGATCCCGCCTTGCCCGCCGCTGATCGATGACGCGAACCCGCCGGCCGCTCCACCGGATCCTCCGGTGATCGATGCGGCGATCCCACTCACGGTGTTCTGCGCTCCACCGGAGGCCGACGAGCGCTGCGCGGTCGCGAAGTTCGAGACGCCTCCACTGACCGAACTCTCCTCGCCGCTCGCCTGGTGGAAGGCGCCGCCGCTGATCGTCGACCGCAGTCCGCTCGCGACGCTGTTCGCGCCGCCGAGAACGGACGCGAACGGCCCGCTGATCGTGTTCTCCTCGCCGGCGACGACGCCCCCGAAGCTGGTGAACTTGTTGCCGCGCCCGAGAACGATGTTGTGCGCACCGAGTCGGTCATCCGCCGCCGCAGAGCTCGACTCCTCGTCATAGCCGATCACCAGATTGCCCAGCCCGCTCGGCGTCCCCCCGTCATCCGTGAATCCGGAGCCGCTGCGGATGTGGACGTTGGCGCCCTCGATGATGAAGTGTGGGCCGGCGAGCCCGTTGATCGCGTTGTTGTCGATCGTGATGAACTGGCCGAACGTGTCGACCTGGGTCTGAAGGGCCGCGAGGTCGGACTGGAGCTGTGCGATCGTGTTCGACAGCATCGCGAAGTTCTCGTTGACCTCGTTTGCGCGGGCCGTGTCACCCGGAACGAACGTGTGGGGGACGATCAGCGCTCCCGCGTGGACGACGAACGTCACGCCGAGTGCCATGGCCACGAGAAGGCCGAGAGTCTGTGTCGCCGAGTACTTTGCGTTGCGGATTCGTTGGAGCATGAACTGGTGCTACCTCTCTGGAGTCGATGCTGTGTTCAGTGGTCGAGTCGAATCGGGGATCAACCCCACGTGCCTTGGTCGAACGCCATGGAGTCCCACTCCGAAGAGTTCGGGTCCACGTTGGCGCCGCCTCCTCCACCGCCGCCGCCGCCACAACCGACCAGGGTCGCAGCGAGGCCGACGAGGAGGAGCACGAGTCTCAGGTGTCTTTTCATCCGGTGTGTCTCCTCTTGTCGACGGTTCTGGAGACATACGGAGAAAGTCGGCGGGGACGACGACAACCGGTTCCGAGAAAGTCACCAACTCCCGAGTGGAGCCCGGATTGAAGGAGAACCTCGTTTTCCGCTCCCCGGTCGGCGCCGCCCCCGCACGGCCGCCGGCCGATCAGCCGCGGACCACTGCGCCGAAGCCATGCGCTCCACGATCCGTGACTCCTCGAGGTTCGGCGAGCCCTCGACTCCGACTCCGGGAGAGCGCTCGGCGGCGTCTTCGCCAACGACCGGGCAACGCTCGAGCTCCGGAGCCATGCGCGAAGGTCGAGGGGAACCCTACGCGCGGGACCCAAGACCATCCTGGTTCGCGCCGGGATCGAAGCGGACCATCTCTCGGGCCAGTTCGAGCACTCGGGCGAGTCGTTCGAGGTCGCCGCAACCTTCGATGGCGATCCCGGAGTTGCAAGCGGAGACCGACGAGATGAGCAGAACGAGACTCTGGGACGAACCGTGAGTCGTGGGTCGTCTCGGACACATTCACGGCGTCGCATCGTCAACCATCGATGACACGACCCGGTCCAAGCCGGCGTCCCCGTCCGGATCTCGCGGGGAATCGCGGACTTCTGCCCTCTTGGACCGCGCGTTGCGTTCGTGATCGTGAGTCGTCGATTCGACGACTCGCGATGCGAAACGACGTCGAGCTCATCGCCCCCTTGTAGCTCCCGCCCTTCCGGGAGCGCGATCACGCGTTGTGTGGAGAGACTCCACGCGACGCGGAGAGTAGGAGGCATCGTGCGACGTCTATTCCGTTGGCGGCGTCCCGTCGAGTCGATCCTCGTCGCGACGTCGTTGCTCGTGCTGTCGTTCGGATGTGACACGGGGCGACGTCACGAGAGCAGTGGCATTCCCGTCGTCATCGACTGCAGCTCGGACCAGCCCTACCTGTTCGGATCCTCCTCGGAGACCGCGTGTCCCGGAGAGGAGCTCACCCTTTACGGGCTGAACTTCTCCCCGGTTCTCGAGGACAACCGCGTCACGTTCCAGGACCCCTTCGGCGCGACCTCGATCGAGGCGCTGGTTCTCGAGTCGATCGACAATGGTCCCCATCCCGTCTACCACTGCCGCGACACTTCGCTCGTGGTGCTGGTCCCGCCCGCGGCGCGCACTGGAGTCATCGAAGTGCGGGTCCGTGCCGGTTCGAGCGCGGAGCACGTGGCGGGTTCGACCTCGTTCGTAGGCTGCCCGGAACTGCTCGGCTTCGTCGTCGGCACCGACGGAGATCCGTTCCTGACCGTGGACAGCGGGTACAACCTCCTGACCGATCGGGTCCAGCTGTACGGGACCAACCTCGATCGCATCACCGAGACTCGCGTTCTCGGACCCGATGGTCAGTCGATCAACGCGACCGCGACCTCGGGCGGCCTTACCGGCTCCACCTACACCATCGCGTCGACGCTCGATGTGGCGACGGTGACCCTCGACCCCAATGCAACGATCATCCCGACCTGCGAGACGTACTACATCCAGCTGTCCTTGATCGACTCGACCAGCGGTAGCCCCGTGGAGTCGAACTCGCTCATCATCCCGGTGCGCACGCAGTTCTCGCCGACGGACTCCTCCGATCTTCCGGGGACGATCACCGGCTGCTCGAGCCCCAGCGGGATCCAGCGGGGCGTGGTCCCGATCCACTTCGATCTCGCGATGGATCCCGCTCGCGCGAGTTACGACGTCGTTCTCGAGTACCTCGACAGCACCGCGCTCGGCGGTTGGTCGGAGTGTGCGGGGGTCGATGCCGGGCAACACGAACTTCGAGCGACCGGCCTCCCCTCCCAGGTCGGAGCGTTTCCCGCTCTGGTCGGCGGTGGCCATTCGCACACGTTCCTCTGGGACACGGTCGCCAACGGCATCGGGTACCCCGCGACGGGGAGCGGGGATCCGTTCGTGACCCGCGTGCGGTTCCGGCTCGAGAACATCAGTCCCGGCTCCGCTCAACCGTGCCCCCCGAGTTCTCGGCCCGAAGCGCTCTTCGAGTCCGCGACGATCATCGTCGACAATCCTCTCGACGACACCGGGCTCTCACTCGCTCCAGCGGCGCGCGAGGTCACGATCCTCGAACTCTTCGAGGATGCGCTCCACCTGGACGATTCGTCGCCCACCGATGTGACTTGGGATGGCGAGGGGAGCCTGATCGGCGGTCGACCCACCGCGAGTCCACCGTGGGCGACGGGGACCGTGGACGTCGTGTGCGGCGCGATCTCGGCGTTCTCCGAGAACGCCGGGATCTACGTCTTCAACACGACAACGGGATCGGTCACCGACGTGAGCGACCCGGCGAGCGCCGTCCCCCTGTTCAGCCGTGCCGCGACCGATCCACCGGGCGTCTTCGCCTTTCGGAGTTGGCTCGTCGAGGATGGCGCGAAGATCGTCGTCGTCGGGAGCGAGCCACTCCGGGTCGCGATCGCCGGCGACGGAACGACGAGTCTGGAGGCGTGTCGGATCGACGGGGAGATCGACCTCGATGGTGAGAGCGGATCCGCAGCGGTCGTCGCCACATCCGGAGTCGGCGGACTGCCCGGCGCCGGCGGAGGAGCCGGCGGCGACGGTGGAACGATCATCCCCGGAGGTGTCGACACGATCGAAGGAGACGTCGCGGCGACGCGCGGTGGGAACGATGGTGGACACGCGGGGCAGAACCTCACGTTTCTCCAGATCGGCGACTCCAGCACTCCCAAGGGCGGACCCGGTGGCGGTGGCGGCGGACGAACTCGCGGAGGAGCTGGAGCCACCGCGTACTCCGCCGAACTCTATCGCCTCGGAACGCCGGGGCGGGGTGGTCCCGCCCGCGGAGATGAGGGACTGATCCACCTCGTCGGTGGCGCCGGAGGCGGTGGCGGTGGCGGAGTCGCGTACCGTTCGAGCGGTGCAGCCGCGTACCAGGTGCACGCGGGCAGTGGTGGTGGTGGAGGCGGTGGGGCTCTCGAAGTCATCGTCAACGGCTCGATCGGCATCGGCGGATCGATCCATGCACGGGGCGGATCGGGAGCGGCGAGCCTCTCGCCCCATTCGGGACCGGGAGGGGGCGGCAGCGGCGGCAACCTTCGTATCGCGGCCACCGGAGAGATCGAGGTCTCCGAAGTAGCTTCGATCGATGTGAGCGGTGGATCCGGCGGATCGACCGTGAACCAGTTCGGAGGCGACGGCTCGGCGGGACGAGTGCGGCTCGAGGCGGCGGGCATCGTGGTGGTGCCCGGTATCGGGGACTTCGGCGGTCTCGTGCCTCCCATCGGTTCGATCGGTGTGACCGCCGGCGTTGTCGCGCCTGGTTTCATCGACTCGGGCTCGGGAGACGACGGCGCGCTGAATCTCGCGGCGGCACTCATGGGGACCTACGTCGTCGACACCGATACCGGCATCATCGCGGGGCCGATCGAACCGATCGGGAGCGAGACGGCGAACGCCTACCGCAACGCGATGCTGATGGCTGGGATCGTCGCGACACGGGCGAGCGACCTCGAGTGGAACTTCACGGAGTTGTCGATCGGACCAGGTCGGACCTTGCGTGCGATCGGCACGAAGCCGCTCGTGATCCGAGTGCGCGGCGACTGCGCGATCGATGGCGATGGCATCGCTGCGGCGATCGATGTGTCCGGTTTCGACGGCGGAGTCCCGGATGTCGTGACCGACGCGCTGTCGCCGACCGCCGGAGTCGGAGGCGAGGGAGGACCGGGCGGCGGTGACGGCGGCGCCGGAGGCCGGGCCTCGAGCGCGTCGAGCGTCGTCGACGGAGAGTCTCCCCCGCTCGACTTCCTGCCCGCGTCGTGGCTGCTCGGCGGCCGCGGTGGCGGAACGGTGTTGCTCCCCGCTCCCGTGGTCTCGGCATCCGAGGGAGGGCGATCGATCGCCGACATCTCGACGGCCGGCGCCGGGGGTGGCGGCGGCAACACGACGGCAGGGCAATCGGCGAGCGACGCGTTCGCCGCATCGGGAGGTTCGCGCTTCGGCGCGTCGACGTTCGTCGATCCCCTGACCGGCACTCCGATCGCGATCGG
>JAGQRC010000323.1 GCA_020425835.1 Planctomycetota bacterium
GGCGCGTCATCTCGTCCAAACCCTTGGCAGGCCGGACGGTGAGCCGGCGGCGCCCCCGTGCGGAGCCCGAGGCATACGCGAACCCATGGGACACGGCCTGGACGAGCTCCGATCAGCCGGCTGCTCCTGGCGGCGCCTCGGATTCGGGTTCCTGCTGCCCGTGCACCGGAACCACTTCCGCTGAGACGACCAAGTTGATCAACCGATCGGGGACGACCACGACGCGATCGGGCTCTCGCTCCCCGAGCAACTCCCGTATCCGAGGCCGCTCCAACGCCAGGGCGATCAGCTCACTCTTGCTCGGCTCGCCCGGAACTCGGAAGCGATCGCGAACTCGCCCGTTGATCTGAACGGCCAACAAGGGCTCGACGGGCCGCAGAAGTTCCTCGGAGTACTCCGGCCAGGGCTGGTCGAACACCGTGCCGCGATCGCCGATGTGCTCCCACAACTCCGATGCCAAGTGCGGGGCAAACGGAGCGAGGAGGACCGTGAAGGTCCGAAGCGTGGCGGCGTCCACTTCCTCCGGCGTGAGCGGAGCTCTGTCCAGTGTCTTCACGAATGCCATGAACGCACTCACCGCCTTGTTCATCCGAAACGTTCGGATCGCGGTGGTCACGCGGCGAATCAGTCGGTGTTTCTCGACCAGGACCTTTCGGCTGACGAAGCGTCCCTTGGCCTTTCGTTCCAGGACGAACCGAAAGGCGTTCTCGGCGAATCGCCGAGCCCCGCGCAGGCCGCTCTCGTTCCAGACGACGTCGCTCTCCGGCGGCCCGAGAAACAGGAGATGGAGCCGAAGGGCGTCGCCCCCGTATCTCTCCAGGTACTCCGCGGCCAGGATCCGATCGCCGCGATGCACCGGCGTCCGTGCTGGATCGATCCGACGCGCGTAGATTCGCCCCTGGTTGAACAACCGACGGAAAGGTTCCTCGCGAGCGGTCAGTTCCAGATCGTGCAGGAAGTAGGAGAAGAACCGAACATAGAGGAGGTGCAGGATCGCATGCTGGATGCCGCCGACACAGAGGTCGACGGGAAGCCAATCACGGATCTGTTCCCGATCGAAGATCGCGTCGCCATTGTTCGGGTCGAGGTATCGAAGATAGTACCAACAGCTCGCGGCCCATTGCGGCATCGTGTCGGTGTCGCGACGCGCGTCACCCCCGCAACGCGGGCAACTGGCCTCACAGAACGCATCGAACGTGGACAGCGGACTCCTCGACTCGAACGCCTCCGGACGGCTCGGCGCGCTGGGGAGCTCCTCGGTGAAGATGTCCCAGGTCTCGCCGATCGGGACGTTCGCCGTGCCCTGACCGCTCCGGACCGTTGACCCGGAGGCCTCAACCTCCACGACCTCCGTCGGGCCCGATCTCGACGCCGCCGGTGGCTTGGGAATCACATCGACGCGCGGCAACTCGACCGGGAGCTCTTCGGCGGGGACGGTGACCGGACCGCACGTCGGGCAGTGAACGATCGGGATGGGCTCTCCCCAGAATCGCTGACGCGCGAAGATCCAGTCTCGGAGGTGGACGTCCGTGTGGGGCTCGATCGCCCCTCGCGCGTCCAGGCGCGCCCGAATCCGACGCCGAGCCTCTTGAGTCGTCGCACCGGAGAGCGGCCCACAGTTGATCATGACCGGCTCGAGCGCCGTGTTCTCGCGCCTGTCGTCCTCGACAGCCGCATCGCCACGGCTGATCACGACACGTTGCGCGAGCCCGAAGTGGCGAGCGAACTCCGCATGACGAGGGTTGTGACCGGGAATGCCGAGGACGGCGCCGAATCTCACGTCGGGGAGCACCATCTTGCTCACCCACACTGGAATGGGCTGCAGGGTGATCGGATTCAGCGCCTGCGCCCCCGTGGGATGCCCTTCCGGATCGCCACCCGCCGCAAGGCGCTCGCGTTCGGTCAAGCGAACAACCTTCCGCCGGTATTGCTCGACCTCCTCGCGGTAGAGCTCGTCGCAGAAGGCATCGACGAGCGGGTGCTCCGGCGCAAGCACGAGATAGGTCGCTGCCGGCAAGAGCTCGAGCTGTCGTACGAACACGTCCAGTTCTCCGAACTCGTGCGCGAACTCCCCCGTGATCTTGAGCCGCAGGCGATACCCGTCGACCTTGCCGATCCAATGCCGCTGCATCGACTTGACGCGCTGGGGCCACTTCAGGTGGCGAAGCCCCTGCTGCAGACGCTCGGCGTACTGAGTGATGCCCAACTTCCATTGCGACGTGTGTCGCTCGTCCACGACGCCGTCACAGTGGACACACTGACCGTCGGAAACTTCCTCGTTGGCGAGGTTCATCCGACAACTCGAGCACCACTTCATCGAAACCGCATCGCGATAGGCCACACCGCGCTCGAGCATCTGGGTGAAGATCCACTGGGTCCACCGATAGAACTGCGGGTCGGTCGTCCGTATCTCGCCCTCCCAGTCGACCCGCGCACCGAACGTCTCGAGCTGGCCCCGCATCCGCTCGATACCGCGATCCACGACCTGTGCGGGCGCGAGCCCGTGCTTGTCCGCCTCGTTCTCGACGGTCAGACCGAAACAGTCCCAGCCCATCGGACGGAAGACCTGACGACCTCGAGCCTCCTGATAGCGAGCCACGACATCGGTGATGGCCATCCCTCGGAGCTGATTCACACTCAGCCCGTCCACCGAGGGGTACGGAAACATGTCCAGGCAGTAGAAGCGTCGTCGCCTCTCCTTTCGCTCGCGGCGCCGCCGATCGCGGGAGGTCAACGTCTCGGCGGAGGAACCATCGTCGACGTGCTCTTCGGGAGACCTCGCCCGGGCGCGCCTCGAGGCTGGATCCTCGCGCCAGCGGTCCTGCCACTTCTTCTCGATGGTCAGCGAGTCGTAGCCGCGCGGCGTGGCTTCCGATGGAGGAGGCGGAGGATCTGCCGGTCCGGTCATCGCGGTGGGTGAGCCTCTCCGTGCTCGGCTCCAAGGTCGCTCTGCACTCGGCGCACCTCGGCGACGGCCGCGCCGACCGACATCACTGGCGGCGGAAGGCTGGCGCACTGCGGCTGGAACGGGTTCGTCAACGGACTGCTAGGTTCTTCTGAAGGCGTGCTTTGTGAAGAGCGAGATCATAGCTGCGACCGAACTTGCGATCCATTCTTTTCGCTTGACTCACCCACCCCAGCATCTAGACTCCCGGGCTTGCGGAAACTCCGTGGGGGATTAGCTCAGTTGGGAGAGCACGACGCTGGCAGCGTCGGGGTCAGGGGTTCGAGTCCCCTATCCTCCACCAATCCGAACCGCCCGCCATGACCTCGGTCATGGCGGGCGGTTTTCGTAGGAGAAGGTGATCGAGCCGGCCGAGCCTTCGCTACCGGAGCGACGGGCCAACGAGGTCCGGATCGAGTGCACATCCGCACCCCGCCGCAGACCAGCCCGACGATAGCGGGCGTATCGGCACGCTTGCCGATCCTCGCGGTATGCGCGTCCCGCCTCTCCACCGAACGCGGCCTTCGCTGCACTCGCTCGATCGCTCACGCCGGGCTCGCCATCACCTCGGTCCATGGCGCGGCGCGTTGCGCCGGCGAATGAGTTGTCGCAGAATGGCGCGCACGTTTCCGAATGCAGTGGAGGTCGCATGCGAGCCGTTTTGGGTCCGTTGCTCGCCGCAGCCTTGGGATCCCTGTTCCTCGCCGTGGCGGCCGAGGCGGCGGATCCCCAGGCGAAGCTGGCCCGGGACACGATCGTCGTCTATCCGATCCTCGGCGACATCGGCCCCTCCTACGTCGGTACCGTTCGGAGCGAGGTTTCCCATCTCGTCGACGATCGCGGGGCCCGGATCCTCGTCTTCGACATCAGCTCGCCCGGCGGGGATCTCGTCAGCGGATTCCAGATTGCCGATCTGCTGCTCGAGCTTCGGTCCAAGAAGAACGTCGATGTCTACGCCTACATCGGAAACCGAACTCAAGCGCGCCAGGCCGCGGCCATCGTCGCGCTCGCGGCACCGACGATCGTGATGGCGGACGATACGAGAATCGGGGAGATCATCGCGGAGTCGGGTGAGGGCGACCAAACCCGACTGCTCGCCATCGCCGAGGCCAATGGCTACCCACGCGCGCTGATCGAGGGCATGGCGTCGACGACCACCGACGTGTACGAGTTGATCGGAGGTACGATCGACGGTCGACGCTTCGTCACCCGGAAGGAACTCGACGCCCACGTCGATGGTCGACCGCAAGCCCGCGCGGCCCTCCAGCCCCGGCTCCTCACCCAACCGGGGAAGGCACTCCTCCTGGACGAGAAGCAAGCCTTCGACTGCAAGATCTCGAACAAGACAGCCACGAGCATCGACTACCTCGTGACGGACTACGGTCTCGACGGTGAGCTGTTGCGGGCGCACCGCGATTTCGACCGACTTTCGGGGCCGCTGAGCGACAGCGCGTGGGCGAGATTCCTGGACTACGCGTTCGTGAAGTTCCTACTGATCGTGATCGGGATCATCGGCGTCGCCATCGAGTTCAAGATGACGGGGACACTGCTCCCCGGTGGGATCGGTCTGACGGCCTTCCTGATCTTCTTCCTCGGGGGCTGGGCCAATGGCAATGTCCAGTGGCCGGAAGTCGCCATGTTCCTCGTCTCCGGTGTGTTGATCGCGGTCGAGATCTTCGTGATTCCTGGCTTCGGCTTCGCCGGGCTCAGCGGCCTCGCCCTGTTGTTCGCGAGCCTGGTCCTCGCCCTGCGACCCAGTGGGCAGTTGACCGTGGAGGTCGTCGTCAACGATTCGATCCTGGTGATCGCTTCTCTGGCCGTGGCCATCGTGGGGATCGTGAGCTTCCTCTGGGTCTTTCCCAAGCTCGGCTTCGCGGAGCGAAGCGGAATCGTTCGCTCGACGAATCTCGCTGGAGGTCCGGCTCATCCCGGCGCCGATCCGGAGACCGGATCATTCGACTTCCTGCTCGACAAGGTCGGTACGCTCCTGACGGACTGCCGCCCCGTCGGGCGAGCGAGGATCTCTGGACGCGAGGTCGATGTCGTCACCGACCGCGGCTTCCTCGCCCGCGGCAGTGAGGTTCGCGTCACTCGTGTCGAGGGCAACCGGATCGTCGTCTCCGACCTGGTCTAGAACCGAGCTGAGTGGGCAACATGCAAGACGTCGATCCGAACACCGTAGAGAGCGGCATGGGGCTGATCGGGCTGGGTGCTCTGTTCGTGCTCGGGCTCGGGCTCTACTTCCTGGAGCTCTTCGTCCCGTCGGGAGGCCTGA
>JAGQRC010000324.1 GCA_020425835.1 Planctomycetota bacterium
CCCGGCTCGAGCTGGGACGCGAGCAGCTCGACCGAGTCCTCATCATCCGAGATACGCTGCGGCTCGATCCCCCGCTCGGTCATCGCCTCGGCGTACCACTCCCGACCTCGACCGATCACGAAGACGCGATCCAGCTTTGCCGAAGCGAGCCGACCGCCCAAACGCCGATGCCAGTGTTGCTCCTGCGCGCCGAGCTCCTCCATGGTGCCGACGACACAGATACGACGGCCCCGCGTCGGCTCGTTCTCGAGCCGCTCGATGGCCGACTCCATCGAGGCGGGATTGGCGTTGTAGCAATCGAGGACGAAGTCGACTCCGCCATGGCGAACCGTCTCACCGCGCAACGGCGGGCTGTCGAGTCGCTCCACTCCCTCGATCAGCCGTCGAAGGTCGACTCCAAGACTCATCCCGACCGCCAGTGCGCACTCGAGATTGCGTATCGAGTGCGGGAACGGGGCGCGCCATTCGAATCGAGTCCGGAGTTCCGACCCATCCCGCAGAATCAGCTCGTGCTCTGTCCCGAGAATCGCATTCGACCGGATCTCGAGGTCGCCTCCTGGGCCGAACGTCCGAACCTGGGAGGACAAGTTCCTCAGCAGCGAAGCGTGCTTCTCGGCCAAGGCGCGTGGGATCCACCCCGCTCCATCACCGTCGAGCGTCTCGAGGATCGACAGTTTCTCGAGCTCGATGTGCTCCAGGTCCGCGAGCCCTTGGAGGTGCGCCGGGGCGACCGCAGTGACGACGGCCACCCGGGGCCGAACCCAGGTCGCGTAGCGATAGACCTCGCCCGGGGCGCTCGTCCCGACCTCGGCAATGAGGTAGTCGCATTCCGGCGGCGCATTGAGCACGGTGAGCGGCACGCCGAGATGGTTGTTGTACGACGAGGGCGGCCGATGGACGACGCCACAGGATTCGAGGAGCTGGGCGGCGTAGCCGCAGGTCGTCGTCTTTCCGACGCTGCCCGTGACCGCCGCGGCGGGGAGCGACTCCGCCTCCTCGCGTCGAACACTCTCCGCCAGTTTCGCGAGAGCGACCGCCGCGTCGGCGACCACGATCGACCCTCCGTCGAAACCCTGCGCGCGCAGGAGCGCAACTGCGGCACGATCACAAACCGTGGCCACCGCCCCCGCCTCGTGCGCGGTGCGTGCGAAGGACACGCCGTGGACGTGCTCGCCGGCAAGCGCGAAGAACAGGTCTCCGGGACGAACGCGGCGACTGTCGATCGTCGCCCCGGAAATCCGAGTCGGGACGGACGCCGGTCCGAGCCACGACCCTTCCAATGTCCGTACGATCTCTTCGAGCCCTCGCGGCCTCATCCCGCTCTCCGTTCGGCGAGCACCTGTCGGATCACCGCCACGTCGTCGAACGGGATCCTCTCGGATCCGATCTCCTGATAGGTCTCGTGCCCCTTGCCCGCGACGAGCAACGTGTCCCCCGCCTCCTGCTCGAGTACCGCGCGAGCGATCGCTCGGGCACGGTCCACTTCGGACTGCAGGTCGACTCGGTGATGTCCGGACCACGACCGCGCCCCGGACACGATCTCGGCGACGATGGCCGCGGGGGTCTCGGTCCTCGGGTTGTCGGAAGTGACGATGACTCGGTCCGCGAGTTTGCACGCAATGCGCCCCATGACGGGTCGCTTCCCGGAGTCGCGGTCTCCGCCGCAGCCGAAGACGACGATCAAGCGACCCGGAGTCGCCTCCCGGAGGGCGCCCAGGACCGAGCGGAGCGCGTCCGGTGTGTGGGCGTAGTCGACGAAGATCGGACCCACGCCGCCGTCGACCCGCTGGAGTCGGCCGCGCACGGCCGGACAGGCCGCGATCCCTCGCTGGATCGCCTCGGGCGGGATGCCGACGTCCGCGGCGACGGTCGCGGCACCCAGTATGTTCTCGAGGTTGTGACGCCCGACCAGGGAGCTCTCGATGTCGAGAGGACCGGTCGGCAGCTGCAGTGTGGCTCGAATCCCGGACGTGTCGACCACTTCGGTCGAGACCCAGGCGTCGCAGTCGCGAGGGCACTCGAATCGATGGTCGGCGAACCTCAGGAGCCGGCGCTCCGTCCCATCGAACGCCGCGCGGATTCGCGGGTGGGCCTCCACCTGCAGCGACGCGGGGATCACGCCAGTGCCATCCGCGGTGAGCTGCTCGAAGAGCCTCAGCTTCGCATCGAGGTAACGTCCCTCTCCGCCGTGGTAGTCGTAGTGATCTCGGGTGAGATTGGTGAACAGCCCGGCCGTGAAACCCAGCCCGGCAACACGCCCTTGGTCGAGCGCGTGGGAAGACACCTCGAGGACGAAGCGACGCCCCCCCCGCGCCTCGAAGCGGGCGAGGGCTCGGGCGATGTCCTCGGGATCGGGAGTCGTCATGCGGCTCTCGACCTCGGTGCCCTCGAAGCTCGAGTTGACTGTACTCATCCAGCCGGCCGACAGCTCACCATCGCCCGCACTCGCCGAAAGGATCGAGGCGAGGATCCGTACCGAGGTCGACTTGCCGTTGGTTCCGGTGACGCCGAAGAGCGAGAGTCGCGACGCAGGGTCGCCGGCGAACATCTGACAGAGGATCGCCAACGCGCGCCGAGAGTCGCGCACCCGGTAGTACGGAGCTCGCAATCCGAGCGGCATCGGACGCTGCCCGATGAAGGCGGCAAAGCCTCTTTGTCGGAGTTCGGGAATCTTCGGGTGGGAATCGTGGCGGGCCCCGGCGACCGCGACGAAGAGCTCGCCCGCGGATCGCGGTCCCTCCCGATCGTCCCAGGAGATGGACTCGATCGGACCGGGGGGCGGCGGCCCCGCCAGCTGCGGCGCGCAGCCCTCGACCTCGAGCCGACGCAACAACTCCTCGTGTCGGAGCTCCATCATCGCGCCGTTCCCCGATTCGTCCTCACACCCGGCTCTCTCTCGGAGGTCCGAGGTCTGCTCGCACGACCCTTCGACGCGGACTGAGTCGTCCGGTCCGTCGAATCCGATCGTCGCCGCTCGGGCACCGCGGGACGGCTCGCAGTTTCGCGCTTTTCGTCGTCCACCTCCAGCTGTTCGGAGGGGGTCCGCGCGATGAGGAGGTCGACCGGGTCGCCCGCGTCGGATACGCCGTGGATCTCGCGCACGCGCTGGAAGAACCCCTGGTCCGGGTCGAGCAGATCGGCCAACGTCTGCAGGACCGTGGGGCGAGCCACGTCCCCACCGAAGTGCTTCTCTCCCTGGGGCTCGTCGACGATCATCATCATGAGGTAGCGCGGATCATCCACCGGAGCGAATCCGATGAACGAGCTCCGGTGTCGACGGGAGTCGTACTCCATTCGCTTCGCCTCGGGATTCCAGGTCAACTTGTTCGCCGTCCCCGTCTTTCCCGCGACGTCGACGTCGGCGAGGTCCTCCGAAATGCCGACCGCGACGACTTGATGGAGGACGTCGCGCACTTGAGAGACGACGCTCCAGGGGAGGATTCGCTCTCCGCGCTGGCGACGGCAGTCGACGTCTCCTCGTCGAGCGATCACGTGAGGCGTCACGCGATAGCCGCCGTTGGCGAAGGCGGCGTAGGCCCGGACGATCTGGAGTGGAGTGACCAGGATCTCGTAGCCGTAGGGAACCGACAGTGTCGTCCCCCACTGCCACGGTCGACCGGGGTCGAGCGGCCTCGCGCCGCGCTCCTCGGGCAGGTCGAAGCCGACCTTGCGCCCGAGCTCGAACCGGTCCAGACAGGCGGCGAGTCGCTCCTGCCCGAGCCACCGACCCACGTTGGCCATCCCGACGTTGCTCGAGTGGATGACGGCCTGATCGACGGTGAAGGGGCCCTTGCGAGTGACGTCGTGGATCGGCCGACCGTTTCGTCCGACCTGGACGTAGTGGGTGTAGCCCTCGTCCGGCTTGACCGTCATTTTCCGGTCGATGCCGCGCAGCACCGCCTCTGCGAAGATCAACGGCTTGATGGTCGATCCCGGCTCGTAGGCGAGTTGGGTGATCTGCGGTTTGCACCGCAGCGCACGCTCTTCGGGAGTGAGCCGATCCGTCCAGCAGTCGACCTCATCCTCGAAGGGCACGCTGGCCATCGCGAGGATCGCGCCGGTCCGAGGCTCCATCACGACTGCCGCCACGGCCCGGGCCGAGAACTCCTCCTTGACGGCACGGATCCGAAGCTCGATCAACCTCTGTATGCGCGAGTCGATCGTCAACACGACGTCTTCGCCGGGCCGGGGATCGACGTTGTCGCTCATGTCGTGGTGGAGGGCTCGGCGTCGCCCGTCGATCTCGACACACCGCAACCCGTCGCGCCCGGAGAGGCTGCGATTCATCCACGTCTCGACCCCCCAGAACTCGTTCGGGGTGCGCCGAGGCCCGACCAGCTGCGCCGCGAGCTCTCCGCGGGGGTATCGCCGACGAGCTCTCGCCTCGAAGGTGAAGACGCGTCGGTCCGAGTCGCGGCTGCGCCATCCGACGAAGCGGTCGAACTCCTCGACGCTCTCCACGGTTCCGATCCAGTAGAACTGCGTTCCGTTGCGCAGACGCCGAATCGCCTCGCGTTCGATGAGCCGACGGTCGGCCCGCGCGCACAACGGAGTCTCCGCGAAACACCGCCTCAGCAACGTGCGCAGACGCTGCTCCCGAGTGGCGTCGTCGTCTTCCTTACTGCCCCCCGCTGCGTTCGGGTCGATCGCGACCTTCCAGTAGGGCGAGTCCTCCGCCAGAGTGACACCGTCGCTCGAGAGAATGCGGCCGCGCTCCCCGTCCACCCGGGTGGCACTCCGAGTGCGCGTCGACTGGAGCCGGGCGAACTCGTCGCCACGAATCACCTGCAAGTAGAAGCAACGCCCGAGGAGGATCAGGAGGATCGCTTGGAGCGGGAAGGTCACCGTCGCCCCGAAGGGGAGTCGCAACCTCCGTCGGTCGGTCATGGTCGCGCCCCTTCGGCGAGCGCCAGCACGCTCGGCCGCCGCCATTCGGCCGCGGGATCTTCGGCGGTGGCCGATCCCAGGGTCCGAAGCTCGGGGTCCCGTCCGAAGCAGGTATCGACGATCGCTCTCTCGACGCAGCGTCGTCCTTGGTCCAACCGGAGCTCGGCCAGCTCCAGTTCTCGCTCGACGAGTTGGATCTGATAGCGCAGATCCCGTTGCTCGTGACTCTGGAGGACGAGATCGACCCCGCACCCGGAGAGAACGAGGGCGACGACGAGGGCACGACTCACCATCTCAACGCTCCCC
>JAGQRC010000325.1 GCA_020425835.1 Planctomycetota bacterium
TCTCGACGCTCGCGGCCCACCGCCGAGGGCTGGTCCTCATCACCGGGAACACCGGAGCGGGGAAGTCGACGACGCTGGCCTCGATGATCAACCATGTCAACGAGTCCTACAATCGTCACATCATCACGATCGAGGACCCGATCGAGTTCATGTTCAAGGATCGCAAGTCGATCATCGACCAGCGCGAGGTCGGGATCGACACGACCGACTTCCTCTCGGCGCTGAAGTACGCGCTGCGACAGAGTCCCGACGTGATCCTGATCGGTGAGATGCGCGATCGCGAGACGATGGAGGCGGCGCTCTCCGCAGCGGAGACGGGGCACCTCGTCTTCTCGACGCTGCACACGGTGAACGCGACCCAGACCGTCGAGCGCATCATCAACTACTTCCCGCCCCATCAACACGGCCTGATCCGGCTGCAGCTCTCGCTCTGCTTGGCCGGTGTGATCTCACAGCGACTCCTGCCGCGCAAGCAGGGCAAGGGTCGGGTCCCGGCACTCGAGATCATGATCAACAACCCGACGGTTCGGGAACTCCTCATGAAGGGCCTGACCCCGGAGTTGTACGGCGCGATCAAGGACGGCGACTACTTCGGCTGCCAGACCTTCAACCAGTCGATCAAGAAGCTGTACCAGTCGGACGCGATCAGCCTCGATGACGCGATGTCCGCATCGGACTATCCCGAGGAGCTGCGACTCGAGCTGCGCGGCGTCTACAAGGGGACCGCGCCGGCCGACTTCAACTTCGAGTACTGATCGTTCCGCGCGGCCCACATCGCGACGCGTTCTCCCCGCCCTGATACACTCTCCGGCGGATCGGAGAGGGCATGGAGAGAACGCTCGCGTTCGACGCCGGCAACACTCAGCTCGGGTGGGGGCTGTTCCTCGATGGAGCCCTGTGCGAGGTCGGCTCGTTCGCCAACGACGACGCGCGATGGGAACTCCCCCATCCCAGTTGGACCTCCCTCGATCGCGTCGTCATCGCGTCGGTCCGGTCCGAGACCCCCGGTCGGCTCCGTGAGGCGTGGCCGGATCATCCGCCGATCACCATCCTCGGCGTCGATGCTCCAATCCCGGTGCCGACGAGAGTCCCGGAGCCGCGGCAGGTCGGGGCCGATCGCTTGGTCAACTGCCTGGCATGGGCCCGACGCACGGCCCACGCCGAGCCGGTTCCTGCGGTCATCGTCGACTTCGGGACCGCGATCACGTTCGACGTCGTCTCCGCCGGCGGCGCTTATCTCGGCGGGCTGATCTTGCCCGGCCCCGAGTTGATCGCACGGTCACTCGAGCGAGGAACCTCGCTCTTGCCGAGGGTGAGAATCGAGCCGACTCCCGAGCTGTTCGGCCGTGACACCCTCTCCTGCATCCGCCGCGGCGTCTACGGTCTGTTGCGTGGAGGTGTGGAGTTTCACCTCGCTGCACTTCGCGCTCAGCTCCCCTCGACGACCCGGTTCGTCGCCACGGGGGGTGGTGCACCCAGCTACGCGCCCTGGTTCGAGTCCATCGAGCTGGTCCTGCCGTACTTGACGCTCGAGGGGGTCCGATGGGCGGGGTTGGCGTCGACGTGAGTTTCGAGTTCGCGATGCTGAGTCCGGTGGGGGTCGCCGGAATCGGGGTGATCGGACTCCTCGGTCGCGGGGCGCGTTCCGCCGCCGAGCGTCTGATCGATCGACCCGCGACGCCGGGCCGAGCGAGCCATCGCGTGCTCCGAGACCGGTTCGGCGAGGCGATCGACGACGCGGTGGTCCTCCCGATCGGGATCGACGCGTTCGTGATCACCGTGCACGGCAACCCGACGATCTGCGACATGGTGTGCGAGCGTCTTCGAGAGCTCGGGGGGCGCGACGCATCGGCGACGGAGCTGGGCGCCGATCTGTTCCAGCCTCGGACCGAGATCGAGCGCGAGGCGTGGTCGCTCCTGGCCAGCGCATCGTCGCCGAGTGTTGTCCGGTGGTTGCTCGAGCAAGCCGATCCGCGAGGTGAGGGTCTCGGCGGTTGGGTGCGGTCCCGAGCGCGCGACGCATCCGCGGAGGAGATCGAGGTCTTGATCGGCCGACGGTGGGGGCTGCGCATCTTCGATCCACCGACGGTGGTGCTGAGCGGTGTCCCCAATGCGGGGAAGAGTACGCTGTTCAATCGTTGGGTCGGTCATTGCCGCGTCGTGGTCGACGCGACGCCGGGAACGACCCGGGACCGCATCGAGGAAGTCGTCGAGGCTGCTGGGTTCCCGATCCGACTCGTCGATACGGCCGGGATCCGCGACGCGGAGGACTCGTTGGAGAGCGAGGGTGTTCGCCGAGCGCGGGAGGCGGCCGAACTCGCCGATCTCGTCATCGAGCTGATCCCGCCTCTCGATCCGTTCGTCGGAGACACTCGCGATCTCGTTCCCCGGCTAACCGCAACGCGAGCGTTGAAGATCCGATCGAGATTCGATCAAATCCCGCCTGCCGAACCGGGGCGAGTCGTGGGCTCCTCGGGCGACTCCGAGGCGACCGAGTTTCCGCCGATCGGTGTCTCCGGTCTCACGGGCGAGGGCATGACGGAGCTGGAGAGGCGGGTCGTCGAGCGCCTCCACGGCGTGGATCGGCTGCGAGCCGACGTTCCGGTCCTCTTCACGAGACGCCAGCGGGACCTCGTGCGTCGTGTGCTCGACGCAATCCGCGCGGGGGGCGACACCCGAAGAATCTGGGACTTGCTGGAAGCCGGGTCCCGTGCGGTCCGGAACGATCTCGCAACGCCGAATCCCGACGCGGAGCGCGGATGAATCGACGAGTACTCTACGACCGGGCGGCCACTGGAACCGCGCTGGAGGGCTTCTTCGGTCGGGTCCTCGACTTCGTGCGCAACCTGCACGAGCACGACCCCGATCGATCGGTCCACGTCGTCGGCATCCGCAGCCGCGGTGACACCCTCGCGCGGCGACTGGACTCATGGCTTCGAGCAGCGGGGATCGAGCCCGGGGTCCCCGGCGTGTTGGACATCACGCTCTACCGTGATGATTTCGTTCCGGGGCGACCTCAGCCGCTCGTCAGCCCGAGCGACATCCCGTTCGAGGTCGAGGGCGCGACGATTCTGCTGATCGACGATGTCTTCCAGACCGGCCGAACCATTCGAGCCGCCCTCAATCAGCTCTCGGACTTCGGTCGGCCCCGGTCCGTGACCCTGGCGGTGTTCATCGATCGGCGCATGCGAGAGCTCCCGATCTGTCCCGACATCGTGGGGCTGACGATCGAGCTGCCTCCCGACGAGCGACTGCAGCTCTTGCTCGACGAGGACGATGGTGACGAAGCGATCACCGCCGTCGCTCGAGAAGGAGGAGCGTGATGACGCCCGCAGCCGGGGAGTCCGGGACGTCTCCGAGCCCGCCCTGGCTGAAGCGACATCTGCTCGACATCGAGGACCTCCAGCGGGAGGAAATCGAGGTGCTCTTCCGGACCGCGGACAGCTTCCGTGAGGTGAGCACGCGCAGCGTCAAGAAGGTCCCTGCACTTCGAGGTCAGGTCGTCGTCAACCTCTTCTACGAGCCGAGCACGCGGACGCGCATCTCCTTCACTCTCGCCGCGCAGCGTCTGTCGGCGGATGTCGTCGACTTCATCGCCGAGGCGTCGAGCACGACGAAGGGCGAGACGCTCCTCGACACCGCGAACAACATTATCGCCATGGGTGTCGACACCATCGTCCTGCGGCACCCCGCTGCCGGCGCCGCCCACTTTCTCGCGTCCAACATCGACGTGAGTGTGGTGAACGCCGGCGACGGCGCGCACGCGCATCCCACACAGGGACTTCTCGATCTCTACACGGTCCTGGACCGGCTCGGCTCGGTCGACGGGAAGCGCGTCGCGATCGTCGGGGACATTTCGCACAGTCGGGTGGCTCGTTCCGACATGACGGCGTTCCGGAAGTTCGGTGCCGAGGTCGTGTTGGTGGGGCCGCCGACACTGGTCCCGCGGTCATTCGAGGGCCTCGACGGAGTGTCGATCTCGCACTCCCTCGACGCCGTCCTCGGCGAAGTGGATGTTCTCTGCCTCCTTCGGATGCAGCGAGAGCGACAAGGAGCCGGTCTCTTCCCATCCTTGGAGGAGTACTCGCGGCTGTTCGGGATGAACGCCGAGCGACTGCAGCGCTGTCGCTCCGACGTTCTCGTTCTGCACCCCGGACCGATGAACCGCGGCATCGAGATCACACCGGACGTGGCCGACGGGGAGCGGTCCTGCGTCCTCGATCAGGTGACCAACGGACTCGCGATTCGGATGGCGGCTCTTTATCTCTTGGCGGGAGGATCGAGTTGACCGCGTTTCTGATCCGAGGGGGTCGACTCGTCGATCCGGCACGCGGGGTCGACGGGCCATGCGATCTCCGTGTCTCGGGGTCGATCATCAGCGAGCTGGGCACCACCCTGACGCCATTGCCCGACGAGAGCGTCCTCGACGCGTCGGGCTTGATCGTGACTCCGGGTCTCGTCGACCTTTGTGTGCATCTTCGGGAGCCGGGATTCGAGGAGATCGAGACGATCCGGACCGGCGCCTCCGCGGCGCTCGCCGGAGGGTTCACCGCGATCGCGGCCATGCCCGACACCGATCCGCCGGTCGACAACGAGGCGAGTGCCGCATACGTGCGGTTGAAGGGCGAGCAAGCGGGGGGAGCGCGAGTCTATCCCGTCGGCTCGCTGACGCGCGCCCGTGAAGGTTCCCAACTCAGCGAGATGGCGGGGATGAAGCGGGCCGGGGCGGTCGCCTTCTCGGACGAGGAGAGCGCGGTCGAACGGACGGACATCTTCCTCAAGGCGCTTCGATATGCCGGCATGCTCGACCGTCCGGTGATGACGCGGTCGGAAGACCGTTGGCTGCGAGGGAACGGCGTCGTCAACAACGGGCTCATCGCCGATCTGCTCGGTCTGCCGGCGATATCCGCTGGGACCGAGGAGGTCATGCTGGGGCGCAACCTGCATCTCTCTCGTTTGGAGCGAGCTCCACTGCACCTGTTGCACCTGAGCACTCGAGCCTCGATGGCGCAGGTGATGCGTGCGAAGTCCGATGACGTCCCGGTCACCTGTAGTGTCGCGGCGCCGCACCTGGTGCTCGACGAGCGCGAAGTCCGGAACTATGACCCCGCGTTCAAGTTCATGCCGCCACTGCGCA
>JAGQRC010000326.1 GCA_020425835.1 Planctomycetota bacterium
GCCAGAACCCGGAAGCTGTGATCGAGAAGGTGTTCCAGCTCGCGCCGGGACAAACCGAGCAACAGCTCGGTACTCTCGCACTGTCCCGCGCCAGGGCTTACCGCATTGCCTACCCCGAAGGTGACTACGACCGCCGACTCGACGTGTGGTCCCAACTTCGTCAGGCGCAACACGCGCTCGAGGCCAAGGCCCGATCGGCGACTCGGGACGATGAATCCCGTCGGCGCTGCGCGACCATCAGCGCCTATCTCGCGGAGGAGATCCTGTCGAACATCGATCTCCATGAATCGGATCGCGAAGCGCTGCTGGAGGAGGCGAAGGACCTGACCATCACCGAGAGCAGCCTGTGGCGGAATCATCCCGCCGCAGAGTTCCGACTCGGACGCATCAGCGTCTTCCTCGATCCGAGCGCCGAGCTGCTCCCCTACGCCGAGCGCGCCATCGATCTCGATGCGACGCGCGACTTCGACCCTGCCTACGAGGTGGTGTTCCAGAGCTACCGCGATCTCACTGCTTCGGAGCCGGTCAGCGATGCCGATCGCCCGCTCGTCAATCGGCTCGAGGAGCACCTCGTCGAGTATCGCGGCGAGAATCCGCAGATCATTGCGACTCGGGAAGCGATCACCCGGGAGCGCAGACTGGCGGAGGCCGCGGCGCGCGAGGCCGCCGCACGCGAGGAGAGCGCTCGGAAGGAACGAGAGGCGCGCGCGGAGCACGCGAAGCTCTATCGAAAGTGCCCGAACTGTTTCGTCGAAGTCTTGAAGACGGAAACGTCCTGCCCCCACTGCGGTGAGCCGCTACCACCAGTCAGCGCCAAGGAGTCGGGCGGTAGCTAGTGTGCTTACACAGAAGTTCGTGGGCGAAACACCGGGCCTCGACGACTCTGGCTTTGTTGCAGCTCCTCGAAGGAGTTACCAATCCGACTTGCGTCGCTGCGCCGCACCAGAGCCGCCGATTCCTCGCCGTTTCACTCCACGGACTTCTGTGTCAGCACACTAGAAGCAGCCCGTTCAAGTGCTATCTTCGGGCTCTCGCCCGGAATGAGTACTCAAGGGCCGCTGGCTTCCCGAGGGAGTCCGAGAGTCCGTGCGATTCGATGGGAGGGGACGCGACCTCAGTCGTTCTTGACGCGGACCTCGCGCAGAGTGAGGCGGCCCTCCTCCGGGGCGTGATCGATCGATGCGCGAACGGCGTTCTGAGTCTCACGGACCACCAAGCCAGTCCCCTTCTCGAAGACCCAGATCCGGGCGATCCTCGAACTCGCGCCGTCATCGCTCTCTGCCACGACGATGATCACATCGTCGAATTGCTCGACGCCCCGCATGAGCTTCTCACGCATCTCGGTGCGATAGTGGTATCCACCCTGCTGCCACTCTGCGAGCGGTCGTTGAGTGCTCGGATCCCAACGCAGAATCGACCACGACTTCCACTTCGAAGGATCGCTCGGATGGACGAAGGTCTCCTCGAACTCCGAGTCGTCGAGGCTCCAGTAGCGCAGCGCCCCGTCCTCATCGCGCACCGAAGTCCCATAGCGATCCGGCTCCTGGCCCACGATGTACTCGACCCGGGTGTCAGGGTGATCCGGTCGACTACGCACGAACACGAGGCGATCGAGCGGCGCGAACGGGACCCAAGCCGAGAGCGGGCCGAGCGGTGGTGGCGGCGCCGGGACATCGTGCGAAGGTTCGGATGAGCCGCCGTTCTCAGTCGTGACCCCGTCGTTGTCGCTACCGCCAACCGAGGCGTTGTCGTCAACGGGGCTGGACACTAGCTTGGGGTCGTCTGCGGAGTCGGTCTCGGTTTCCGAAGGGCGGGTGGCCGGTGAGGGTTTCGCGCTCCCCGGAGACTCGGCAGCTTCGTTCGGTTGCTTGCCATCCGACCGCGTGCGATCCCCGGAGAACCGCGGGCCATCACCGGACTCGTGCTCGGCGGAGAGCCCGAAGGCCACTCGCGCGCGACCGATGATCTCTCGTCCTGGATCGGTGAACGCGAGCAGCGAACCGACGACCAGGACGGCCGCAACCGTCCAGAGCGCCACCTTCGGCCAGGAACGCAGGCTGGAATCTCCGCGCGGCTCGATGTACGTCGGCGTGTAGGTGGGCAGCTTCTCGATCGCCTCGCGAAACTCGGTCGCATTGCGGAAGCGATCCGATGGCTTCGACTCGAGCGCGCGGGCGATGACCTCGAGCACCGCATTCGGAACCACCACGCCACTCGGGAGGTTCTCCCGGAGCCGCGCCTGAGGGCTCGCATCGAAGACGGCCGATTGACCGGGCTTTCGCTTCCGATCCAGACGCGGCGGGACGTCTCCGGAGATCATCTCGTAGAAGATCACACCGACGGCGTAGAGGTCACTACGACCATCGAGCGCTTCGGCCCGGGACTGCTCCGGTGACATGTAACGAGGTGTCCCGACGATGCCGCCCTTGGTGATATTGGACTGGCTCCCACTCGCGACGTTTCGCGCCAGACCGAAGTCCCCGACCCGGACCACTTCCTGGCCGGCGGAACTGTCGCGCTCGATGAAGATGTTCTCCGGCTTGATGTCGCGATGGATGATCTGCTTCTCGTGTGCGACCTCGAGGACCGCCAGCACCTCGGTCACGACGTGGAGGGTCCGGTTGATCGTCAGGTACTCCTCGCGAGCGAGGACATCCTTCAAGGACTCGCCGCGACAGAAGTCCATGGTGAAGTAGAGCTGATCGCTTTCGGTGACCCCGAAATCGCGGACCTGGACGGCATTCGGGTGGACCAACTCCATGGCGATACTCGCTTCACGGATGAAGCGAGCGCGGAAGTGCTCGTTCTCGGTCAGCTCCCGTCGAAGCAGCTTCAGCGCGAAGGTGAGGTTGCGCCCCAGCAGGACCTGCTCGACCTTGAAGACGGTTCCGAAGCCGCCCTCTCCGAGCACGGACAGCACTCGGTACTTGTCGCCGATGACCGTACCGACGAGATCCTCCGGCCGCGCCAGCTCACTGGGCGGCTCGAGGCTATCCGTCTTGTACAGCCCGAATCCGCACTTCTGGCAGAAGCGCTGATCCGCGATGTTCTCGGTCTTGCACCGAGGGCAGGTCAGGGACGCATTCACGGACAGCGGGATGTCCTATCGTGATGCCCCGTCGGACGGGGAGCCTCGAGGATTCGACGTTGCGAAGGGATGCCCGAGTAACCGGAGCGACGCGCCTAAACCGATTCCCGGAATCGGTCGATTACCCCGGCGCGAGACGCTCACCGTGGAGCAATGGCCCGCAGTGGTTCCACCCCTCCCGTGACGATCGGACATCTTAGACGCGAGAGGCGACTTGGGAAGGCGAAAACGGCGGGATCGAGCTCGCGACGGGGACCCGCAGCCCTTTGGTAGTCCGCGCGTTACGACGGGAGACTGCGCGCCATCGCGGTGGGAGCCGATTCAGAGGTAGGAGGCGACGTGACCTCGAGCACTCTCGAACGGAAGTTCCCGATCTCCCGAGAGGCCTACTCCGAGGCCGAGGGGAGTGAGACCTGGACCGCGTTGGCTCGCAAGAAGCTCTTCGCGGCCGGTCAGCGTCGCGGACCGAGCAGCACCGTCCGCCGCTGGTGCGCGCGTCGATTGGGGATCCGATTCCCGTCGGGCGACCATCCGCGGCCCGCGTGGATCGGCAGGGACGTGTACCTGGATGACGTCTTCCCGGAGCTCATCACCCTGGAGCACGGGGCTGTGGTCGGTCTTCGTGCGATGCTGATCTGCCATGACGACGCGACGCGACAGGTCGCGCCGATCCGCCTCGGCGAGTGCGCCTATGTCGGCGCCGGGGCGATCATCCTCCCCGGCGTCACGATCGGCGCCGGTGCGCGAATCGGCGCCGGGGCTGTCGTCACCCGCGACGTCCCTGCGGGCGAGACCTGGGTCGGGGTCCCGGCTCGCCCGCTTCCGAGGCGCTGATCCGAGTCCAAGGTCAGGGGCAAGCCGCGAATTCGTCGCAGCCGAGCACCGCGGCAGCCCCACAATCGGGGTACGGCATCTCCGGTGCGGGCCCTGATCCGTTGATGAAGGCGAGCAGGTACAAGGGGTCGGCCAGGTCGAGCGCCCCATCCGCGTTGGCATCCATTGCGTCGAGACAGATCGCCTCCCCGGACTGGAACAGGAAGTTCAGCGCGTAGATCGGGTCGGCGATGTCCACGCCTCCGCTCGCATTCGGATCCCCCCGGACGAACTCGGGCAGAGCGACCACCTCGATCGCCGCGGGGTCGAAGATCGGAACGATGCTCGCCCCTCCGATCACCACGGTCGACGCGAGAGGCGGTGACCCGAGGCAATCACAGAAGTCGACACTGCCGAGGGTCCCGATCGCGGCCACTGGATCGATCGTCCACTCCATGTCGAGCGCGTGGAGCCCGACTCCCGGGTCGAGGGCGTCGGAGCCGAAGAAGCTGAAGACCGTCCCGCAGCCGATGCCGATGCCACCGATCGGGTCGATCTCGAGTGCGATAGAGAGGAAGTCGGGTCCGTCGCCACCATTGAGTTCGGCCAGCGCCGGACCGAGGAACACGTCCGAGGCGGCGACCACGCCGTCGGGACTCCAGAACGAGAACGACATCCCCTGGATCGGCCCCAACGCCGGGTTGTCGATGATCAGAGGTACGATCACGGCCGAGCCCGGCGGGCCCGCCGCATCTCCGAGATGCGTCGTCGGGAGGGACTGAGCCGAGACTGGATCGCCCCAGGCCGAGAGACCGCTGAGAACCAACAGAGTCGCGAGGAGTCGCTTCGACCGTAGCATGAGGACCACCTTCCTTCGTTCCGAGGATCCCATGGGACAGTCGGTGAAGCGAGAAACTCGGCCGCGTCTCGCGCGGGAGCGCCGATTCTCTCGTAAGTCGTAGCGCCGCAACTACCCCCCGAGCGCCGCGGCAACTCGGTCCCGGCCGGCGCGGTACTGCGGCTGCGCCGCATCGAGTTCGAGGAGGGCTTCGTAGTGGCGAGCCGCTGCCTCCAGATGCGCCCGCCAGAGCGGGGGATGGCCCTCGCTCTTCGCCGCCGCCGCGCACAACTCCTCGTTCTGCGCGGCGAAGTGGAGGTAGACGGCGTTCTCGGGATCCGCGTCACGAAGGGACGCGCAGACGTCGAGCGCGCGCGCCGCCTCGGCCGACGCTG
>JAGQRC010000327.1 GCA_020425835.1 Planctomycetota bacterium
TCGCTCGTCGGAAGTCGACGCACCTCGCGCCGACGACGGGTCCCACGCTCCGTTCCGAGCGTGCGACCGACGAGCGATCGGAGGAGCGAGTGTCGCGAGACCGATCACCGAATGCGGCGTGTGCGACGTATCCCCATGCGCCGCACGCGCGTCATGCTGCGGCATGGTCCTCATACAGTCAACGGACGAGTCTGCCTGCGTCGCGTCCAGGGAACGACCGTCCGACCTGGGTTCATCGACTCGTCGCCACCGCGAGTGAACCGCGAACCGTCCTTCCCGAGGAGCGCCATCCGGCGACGAGTGGTGAAACGTTCATCCCAAAACGTCGGAGGGCGACGACGCCCGTCGGAACCGAGGTTGTAAAGCTCCAGCAGAAATCGGATTATGGATCCGAGCGGAAGCCGGGTCCGCCGGGGCTCCCGGGAATCGATCAACTCGTGGCGCCGGGCGGCCGAGGACTCATCTTCATATCGCTCCCGCGCCGCACCCCCGTACCTGAGGAAGCGAAGTTCCGTGACGGCTGGTCGCACTTCATCGGAAACCGATCGTCTCCGTCTCTCGGTGGTGCTCCTTCTCGTAGGGGTCGCGGGAGTGTTCTCGATCTTGGTCTCCCCCTCCATGTCCGCATCGGCCCAGACGCCCACGGCTTCGGAAGCCTCGGAGCTTCCGGTGGAGCCGTTCCGTCACGTCAAACACGTTCCGTCCAGCTGGCTCGACCAGGAGTATCCGCGGGATTGCCGCGGGTGCCACCGCTACGACGAACCGGAGCGTCGGGATCCGTCCCCGGCACTCTGTCGTCGCTGCCACTACTCGGTGGTCGAGCGCAACGGCGAGACCACCGTCGGGATGTCGGTGCTGCCGATCCGACCGGGACTCTTCGACAAGCGACAGCCGGGGGACCCGTTCGACCATCGGCAACATGGGTTGCTCGAGTGTCGCAGCTGCCACGATCCCCGCTTCGTGGATGGTCGACCGTTCGGAATGCTCAATGACATCCCCGATGACATGTTCTTGCCGCAGGGGGCCGGCTTCTGCATCGGCTGCCACGATCCCGACCCCCGGTACGCGACTCATCCCCAGGCCCCGAACGAAGCGAATCGAACCTCCGTCAACCAGAGGCACTGTGACGCGTTGAACCGGGCACCGGCGCTCGGCCCGGGCGTGCCCAAGGACTTTCGGCACGCCGATCACCTGACGGAGTCCGAGCTCTCGGATCCACGAACCTGCGCTCGCTGCCACGGTCAAGTCGCACAGGCCGGCGTCCGGGACCTCGCCGACCACGAGTTCAGCGATGCCTCGTGCACCGAGACCTGTCACGTCGCGTCCGGTGGTCCCCTGACCTTCGTGACCACGACGAGCGAGGTCCGGAGCATGACGGCCGGCTCCTTCCCTCACGATGCTCACCTCGGTGCCGGCGCCCTGGAGAAGGAGCCTCGCCTCGCGGAGCAGCTCTGCCTCGCCTGCCATGCGTACGACGCGACCGATCGATCGTTCATCGTGGATCCCGCGATGTCCAGCTACGACGGCTGCGTCTCCTGCCACTACCACGCCGACGCGAAGGTGGCCCGTCACGGGGAGGTCGATGACTGCCAGGAGTGTCACGGTGTCGGCGAGCCGCCGTCGAAGACGGCGCGAGCGATGGTCGACATCCGGCGACGGAAGCCGATCCGATTCGCGATCACATCGCAAGCGTACGATTTCATCACGGTGGGGGACGGCCCGATCGACGCGAGCTGCTCGAAGTGTCACAAGGCTCCGGTCCGTGAGCTGCCATCGCGGATCCAACTGCGACCCTTCAACCACGCGACCCACTTGCCGGCCGATCGGAGCCTCGTCACCGCGGAGACCTGCCGCGCGTGTCACGCCGATGTGGCGAAGACCGCGACCTCTGCCGAGATGGACGTGACGTTCAGCCTCGATGCCTGTGGCCGCTGTCACAAGTCCATGTCCCAGGTCGAGGCGGAGTTCCCGGAGGAGATCGAGACGCGCCGCGTCGTTCGGTTCTCCCACCGGGCGCACGTCGAGACGCGCGACTGCCTGGAGTGCCACAACGTGCCGGGGTCGCCGAAGGACGGGGTTTCCGCCGTGAAGCCCGGGGCGCTCGACTGCACGGCGTGCCACGACCACGACGAGCACGCCGATCGCACGAGCGAGTACTCGAAACAGGACATCGACAACTGTCAGGCGTGCCACTCGAGCGGCATCCCCGCGAAGGGGATCGGGATCATGGTGGCTCGCGCGACGGTGACCGGCGTCACGGCGCAGCAGTACCATCCGATCGGCCAGGCGTGCGCGACCTGCCACGACCCCACGATCGCGAAGGCGATCGTCGCCCAGACGAGTCAGCCACCATGGGAGAACTTCGGTGGTGATGCGGTGTCACCGAACACCCACTTCGAGGGTCGGCGGGAGTGGCGCCGTGCGGTGCGCTTCCAGAGCGACCCGAGTTTCCACACGACGCTGGCCGCAGGATTGGCTCCGGCCGATGTCCGAGCGGGGACTCCCGAGGATCGCGCGTGCACCTACTGCCACTGGGATCAGCAGGGCGAGCATCGTCGACGTGGACCGACCTTCGCTCGGTGGACCGTTACCCAGATCCGCGAGGAGTTCGGCAAGGACCTCGGCGACGAGAACTGGGAGTACCGCGCGCAGCTCGGTCGACGTTACCCGGGCTGGTTCCCCGGCCGCGAGTTCGATCGACCGCGCTGACGGACTCAACTTCTTCCGGCTCGAAGATGGTCCAGTCCCTGGCGCGCGCGCTCGTTCGTCGGATCGACTTCGAGGACTCGGCGTAGGGTGTGTTCCGCGTCGCTGCGTCGACCGAGGCCGATGTCGATCGCGGCTCGGGAGAGCAGTGCGTCGACGTGATTCGGATCCGAGCCGAGCACCTCGTCGAGCTGTCGCATCGCTTCGTCTGCTCGACCACTCGCCCAGAGGACTCCCGCGAGGTTGACGCGGATCGACGCGTCAGCACGCCCGGTGGTGAGGGCTCGCCGGAGGAGGGACTCCGCCTCTTCGAGCCGTCCGCTCTGTCCGAGGATCAGTCCGAGACAGGAAAGAGCATCGATCTGCGAGGGGTCGAGCTCGAGGGCCTTCCGCAGCGCGTCCTCTGCGGCATCGGTGCGACCGAGGAAGTAGAGGGTCCGACCGAGACCGGCTCGGGCATCGGCGAAGTCGGCGCGGGCTCGAACCGCCGCGTCGTAGTGCTCCAGGGCTTCTCGGTATCGATGCTGACGGGCGAGCGCAGCCCCCATGGAGCACCGGCTGACCGGATCGGTCGGATCCAGTTCGATCGCTCGTCGGTACTCGGAGAGCGCCTCGTCGATCCGGTCCGCCTTGACCAGGGCATCCCCGTGGTTCGAGTAGGAGAAGTTCCGAGGCGCCCGTGCACCGGGTGCTGCGAAGTTGCACAGCAGGAAGAGCGCGACGAAGGTGACGATGGCGGTGATCGTGCGTCCCCTCGGCTGTCGCCGCCACGATTCGCGCGTGCACCACGCGCTGGCCCCCGCCGCCGCGAACGCGACGGCGATCGGAGCGAGCGGGAATCGATAGCGACCGAAGACGACGAACGCCGCGACGGAGACGATCGTCAGCGCCGCAGTGGCGTGCAGCGGCCAGGTCCGACGCCAGGTCGGAGAGGTCATCACGATGCCGACGCCCGCCAGCGGGACGAGGATCCCGAAGTGGAGCACCATGTCGAGGATCCGCAGGAGCAGCGAGTGCTCGCGGTAGAGGTAGAAGTCCTCGGTGTCCGGGAGCTCCACCGATCCGATCGTCATCAGCACCTTCTTCGCGCTGATCGACAACCAGTGCCCCGGTTCGTGGTGAATGAAGTCGAGACTGCGCTCCATGAAGTAGTCCGACACTTCGCTCGGCGTAAGGGTTCGCCCTCGAGCCTCTTCCGCGCGTCGGATCCACTCGAGGTGCTCGAACTGTGGGTTTGCCTTGCCGACCTTCAGCCCGAGGTAGGTGCCCGTCGCCTCGGGGTTGTTCCCCATCCAGAAGTTCTGTCCGACGTTCGGTGACGAGATGAACGTCTCGCCGAGGACGCATTGGTGTCGAATCACCCACGGGGACACCGCGAGGACGAACCCGAGAAGGCTACCGGCCGCGAGGCCGACTCCGCGCCATCGTCTCCCCTCGATCCCCGCGGCGATGACCACCAGCGGCGTGAGCGCGAGCGCGTTCTGTCGCGTGAGGACCAACGCTCCGAGGAGGACACCGGCGATGCCCCAGGCGACCGCCCGTCGACGAGCCGAAGGGAGCGGATCGGGCGGTACCATCACCAGGAGGATGCCCAGCGTGAGGAGCACGGCCAGGCTCGACTTCTCGATCGTGCCATCGAAGTAGATCGCAGTGGGAAGGAGCGCGTAGCCGACGCCGGCCCATCGCGCGACGCGGGCTCCGAACGCGCGCCGCGTCAGCACCATCAGGAGCGCGATCGAGGCGGCACCGAACCCGATCTGGATCGCGCGGACCCAGCCGAGGTGGTCGAGTCCCAACGCGCGCGGGAGCGCCATCACGAAGGGGTACAACGGCGCGTGGATGAAATCCGGCGGGCCCATCCAGTCGCCGTGCACGATGCGCTCGGCGTGCTCTCGGTAGATCTGGGCGTCTCCGAGAGTCTGGTTCCAGAACCCCATGTCGTGCGTCTCGAGCAGGAAGATCACGCGCGCGGCCACGCCGAGCAGGAGGATCATCCCGACCTGCCGGCGCCAACGCCTGTCGGGACCGTCTTCGACTTCGCCGCTCACCGTGTACCCACCCTCGTCTCCCAGCTGGCGCGATGCTGCGCGCCGGCGTTCCGGAGGTCAACGCCGACGGAGGAGGAGGAACGGCTCGAGTACTCGGATCCGTCGGTTCGCGGTGGAAGCACGGAGGGCCTTGGCCCGGACCATCCACGAGCCCGCGGCTGCGAAGCTGGGCCAATCGCGGTTCCGACCCTCCGGTGCTTCCCGCGCGGAGTTCACGGACAGGCCGGGGAGCTTCCGCAGTTCAACGCGTCCGCGGTCGGGTCCGAGCCACAGGCCGGGAACGGGGCGGACGGCGCTGCTCCTCCCGTGAACTGGAAGGCGAGAACGAACACCGCGTCCGCGAGATTGAACGCTCCGTCGTCGTT
>JAGQRC010000032.1 GCA_020425835.1 Planctomycetota bacterium
GATCGTGCCCGCGAACTCGGGGCGCGGCCCCGGCCGAGGTCGGCTCCGGGAGGCGCGCTGGCGCGATTGTAACGCCTCGCCGGAGGTGCTCAACGCCCGGACGATCCGCTGCCGAACAGGAAGTCGTTCTTCGGGGTCCAGCGGATCGCACGGTAGAGGGGGATCAGATCGCGGAACTCATCGACGAGGCGCTCCTCCAGCCCCGGCTCGCTGACGAACTCCTCATTCCGCTCGATCGACTGCTCGACGTGGAGCCAGTGTTCTCCCGGGGTGTAGTAACCGATCGTCTCGGTCAGTTCCTCCTCGGTCATCGTCTCGCACGGGTGCTTCTTCCGATGGTCGTGGACGCGCAGGTCGAAGCCGGGGGCGGCACGCATCGCCTCGACGATCGCCGGCCGATGCTCCTTGGAGACGACCTGGCGTTTGAAGTTCTCGCCATCCCACCACGCGTTCTGATGGATCCGCAGCGCCAGCTCCAGTCCGTGCTGGTGGATCTCGAGATTGAGCACCACGTGGACGTAGTTCTGGTCCAGGTCCTTGCCGAGCTCGACGCCGAGGATCTTCTTGAGGGACTTCCGCTCGGACTCGGCGCGCGAGAGGTAGACGAACTGCGTGTCGACCTTGTAGGCGTTGAACCGGTACGGGTGGTGGAGACTCGCCCGGCTCGAGAACGCGAGGTCGCGATCGGCGAGGATCTTCGCGAGCCGCTTGCCGAAGGCGTCGAGCTTGCGCCGGACCTCGAGGCGCTCGGCGTTGTGGGTCGGGTCGCGGGCCAGCTCATCGCGGAAGCGCTCGAAGTCGGTGGGGAGGAAGCGGAGTTCGTCGGTCATCGTCTCTGGCTCGTCACCTTCTCGCGGGGGATCGGATCGCGTCGGTCAAGAGAGGGGAGAAGGGTCGTCGACCTCGGCGCCGGCGTCCACCTGGGGGGCTTGATCGAGCTACGTTGGAGTTGTACCTTGCGCCGTTCTCCATCATCCAGCCGAAAGCGCCACTCCGGTGAACGAGCCCTCATCCGCATCTGCTTCGAGCGCCGCTTCCCCAACGTCGTCGTTCGCCGGCGTGACCGAGGCGGAGGCGCGTCGGCTCGACGCGAGTGATCCGCTCGCGACCTACCGAGCCCGCTTCGAGATCCCTCGCCAGGACGGTGAGCCGGTCCACTACTTCTGCGGCAACTCGCTCGGGCTCCAGCCGAGCCGTGTGCGAGACTTCGTCGAGCAGGAGATCGAGGACTGGCGGGATCTCGCGGTGCACGCGCACTTCCGCGGCCGCACGCCCTGGTACTCCTATCACGAGGTGTTCGAGGAGTCCGGTGCTCGCTTGGTCGGCGCGCGTCCCGGTGAGGTCGTGATGATGAACAGCCTCACCGTCAATCTCCACCTCCTGATGGTCAGCTTCTATCGACCGACTCCCGAGCGACACAAGATCCTGATCGAGAACGCGGCGTTCCCTTCCGACAACTACGCGGTGCGCAGCCAGCTCCGCTTCCACGGGTACGACTCGGAAGCGGGGTTGCTCGTCGCACGGCCGCGCGACGGGGAGTTGACGCTCCGTACCGAGGATCTGGTCGGGTTGATCGAGGAGCGAGGCTCGGAGATCGCGTTGGTGATGCTCGGAGGGGTGAGCTACTTCACCGGTCAGTTCTTCGATCTGGAACGCATCACCGCCGCCGCGAAGGCGCGCGGTTGCGTCGTCGGATTCGACCTCGCCCACGCCGCGGGGAACGTGCCGCTCGCGCTGCACGACTGGAACGTCGACTTCGCCGCCTGGTGCAACTACAAGTACCTCAACGGCGGGCCTGGCGCGATCGCCGGCGCCTTCGTCCACGAGGACCATGGCGCACCGAACGCGGAGTTCACGGATCGCGACGGCCTCGATCTTCCTCGCTTCGCCGGTTGGTGGGGTAACGATCCGTCCCAACGCTTCAAGATGCACCTGATGGAGGAGTTCGTTCCCCATCGCGTCGCCGAGGGATGGCAGCTCTCCAACCCCTCGATCTTCTCCATGGCGCCGTTGCGAGCATCGCTCGAGCTGTTCGACGAGGTCGGCATGGCGGCGCTCCGGGAGAAGTCGCTCCGATTGACGGCCTACCTCGAGCACCTGCTCGGCTCGCTCCGGGCGAGCGTCGACATCATCACCCCGTCCGATCCCGACCGGCGCGGCTGTCAGCTGTCACTCCGGATCCACGAGGGTGCACGTGCGCTGGTGGATGAGCTCGATCGTCGTCGTTGTGTCTGCGACTTCCGCGAGCCGGACGTGATCCGCGTCGCGCCCGTTCCTCTGTACAACACCTTTCACGACGTTTGGGTCCTCGCGCAGATCTTGGGAGGGGCGGCATGACCGGTCCGTCGGACACGCACATCGTCATCGCCGGTGGCGGCTTGTCGGGCGCGCTCCTGGCGGTCTTCCTCGGCCAACGTGGCTTCCGGGTCTCCGTCTACGAGCATCGTGAGGACATCCGGACCGCGACCATCGTCCGCGGCCGCTCGATCAACCTCGCGATCTCCACCCGCGGACTCCACGCGCTCTCGCGCGTCGGGCTCGAGAAGAAGTGTCTCGAGATGTGCGTCCCGATGACCGGGCGGTTGATGCACAGCGTGGAGGGCGAGCTCACCTACCAGCCCTACGGGACCGAGGAGTCGCAGGCCATCCACTCGGTCTCCCGGGGTGGCCTCAACCAGATGCTCCTGGAGGAGGCGGACGAGCTCGACAACGTCACGCTCCACTTCCAGGAGCGCTGTGTCGACGTCGACTTCGACCGACCCGCCGTGACGTTCGAGAACGCTCGGACCGGGGAGCGGACCGAGGTCACCTGCGACGTGTTGATCGGCGCCGACGGGGCCTTCTCCGCGGTGCGCGGTCGCATGCAGCGACGCGATCGCTTCACCTACTCCCAGACCTATCTCGACCACGGCTACAAGGAGCTCCACATCCCGCCGGCGGAGAACGGGGGCTTCCGGATCGAGAAGAACCGGCTGCACATCTGGCCGCGCCACCAGTCGATGATGATCGCGTTGCCGAACGACGATGGATCCTTCACCGTGACCCTGTTCTGGCCCTTGGACGGCGATCGGAGCTTCAGCGCCCTGAGCACGGAGTCGGAGGTCCGAGCGTTCTTCGAGCGCTGGTACGAGGACGCGATCGTGCACATGCCGACCTACGTCGATGACTACCTCTCGACGCCGGCGAGCTCCTTGGTGACGGTGCGCTGCTATCCGTGGTCGGTGGCGGGCCGGGTCTCTCTCGTCGGCGACGCCTGTCACGCGGTCGTGCCGTTCTACGGGCAGGGCATGAACGCGGCGTTCGAGGACTGCGAGGTCCTCGCCGACTGCATCGACGAGTTCACCGGGAACTGGCACCGCATCCTCGACGAGTACCAGAGACGGCGGAAGCGCAACGTCGACGCGCTCTCCGATCTGGCGATCGAGAACTTCGTGGAGATGCGCGACCGCGTCGCGTCACCCTGGTTCTTGTTCAAGAAGCAGCTCGGGAAGATCTGTCACCGGCTCTTCCCGACCGCCTTCGTCCCGCTCTACTCGATGGTCACCTTCTCGCGCATTCCCTACGCCGACGCGCGCGAGCGAAGCCGTCGACAGGTGAAGACCATCCAATGGACCCTGTCGGTCATCGGCGTGATTCTCCTCCTGCTGGTTTGGAGGCTCGTGTGGCACTGACCTACTCGAAATACCTCGAAGTCGACGCGCTCCTCGCTCTCCAGGCGCCGCAGTCGAGCCCGGCCGAGCACGACGAGACGCTGTTCATCATCATCCATCAGACTTACGAACTCTGGTTCAAGCAGATCCTGCACGAGCTGGACAAGGTCAAGCGCGACTTCACCACCGACGACCTGTTCGGAGCGATCCACACCTTCAAGCGGTGTCGCACCATCATGAAGGTCCTGGTGGAGCAGATGGACATTCTCGAGACGATGACCCCGATGTCGTTCCGCAGCTTCCGCGATCGGCTCGAGACGGCGTCCGGTTTCCAGTCCGTCCAGTATCGGGAGTTCGAGTTCCTCCTCGGTGCCAAGCGCGAGAACATGCTGCAGTACCACGGCGATGCGGCTCGCGCGCGCCTGCAGGCCAAGCTCGAGGAGCGGTCCCTCTACGACTACTTCTACGACTTCCTGGAGCAGCGGGGCGTCGAGATCCCGCAAGCGCTGCGGCAGAAGGCCATCGAGGAGCCGAATGTCCCGGACACCGCGATCCAGCAGGGTCTCCTCCGGCTGTACCGCGACGATCCGGCCGTGGGTATTCTGCTGGAGCTGATGACCGACTTCGACGAAGGCCTGCAGGAGTGGCGCTACCGGCACGTGATGCTGGTCCAGCGGACCATCGGCGACAAGCCGGGGACCGGTGGTTCGCTCGGCGTCGAGTTCCTGAAGAAGTCGCTGTTCAAGCCGGCGTTCCCCGACCTCTGGTTGATCCGCCACGATCTCTGAGAACGTCGAGCTCGGAGGGAGCGCACCATGACGACGGAGATCTTCGACATCACACCGCTCGTGTCGACGGAGTTGGCCGTCTGGCCGGGCGACACACCGATGACCCGCGAAGTACTCCTCGACATGAAGGACGGCGCGAACATCACGCTGTCGACCCTCCGCGCCACCGTTCACCTCGGCGCGCACGCCGACGCGCCGAGTCACTACGGGACGACAGCGCCGAGCATCGAGTCCCGTTCCCTCGATCCCTACCTCGGGGAGTGCCAGGTGGTGACGGTCGCGATCGACCGCCACACCCGGATCGAGCCGCACCACGTGGAGGTCGAGATCACCGCGCCACGCGTCCTCCTCCGCACCGGCACCTTCCCCGATCCCCGCCACTTCACCGAGGACTTCGCCGCTCTCTCGCCGGAGCTCGTCCGCGTCCTCCACGCGCAGGGTGTGAAGCTGATCGGCATCGACACCCCGAGCGTCGACCTCTTCGACTCCAAGGACCTCCCGGCCCACCTCGCCTTCCTCCAGTGCGACATCGCGATTCTCGAGGGCATCGTCCTCGACGACGTCGACGATGGCATCTACGAGCTCATCGCTCTGCCGCTCAAGCTCGACCGCTTCGACGCCAGCCCCGTTCGCGCGATCCTGCGCCGCTGAGCGGACGTCGGGGCGGGGCGGTGACGCGAGGGCGGAGCCGTTCGGTGACGTGCGGAGCCGTTGGGGGCGGAGCGGGGCGCGGCTCGGTTTCCGCCCCGTGTGCCCGCTCCCCGAACCGAATCTCCTCTTTCCCCCAACCCCGTTGCAGTCGATCACCGACCGGTGTCGTTCTTGGTCCTGCAGGGCGGAGCGTCCGCCCCGCAGTCAGCCGTACAATGGGGGCTGAAGGAGGAATGGTCGGTGTCGGACTCTCGCTTCGTCGATCCCGAGGAACTGCTCGCTCACGGACCCTGGTTGAAGGGGCTCGCGCGGCGTCTGGTGAGCGACGAGGCGGCGGCGGACGATCTCGTTCAGGAGACCTGGCTGACGGCACTGTGTCGTCCTCCGAGGATCGGCGGGTCGATTCGAGGGTGGCTCGCGCAGGTTCTGCAGAACAAGGCGATCGACGCGCGACGCGCCGGCCAGCGAAGGCGGGACCGCGAGACGCGGCCCGTCGGGTCGCAGTCGAGCAGTCCGGAGCCGGATCCCCTCGAGGAGATGGAACTGCATCGCGCCTTGGTCGACGCGGTGATCGCGCTCCGAGACCCGTATCGCGAAGCGATCGTCCTGCGCTACTTCCGCGGGCTCGCTCCTCGAGAGATCGCCGAGCGTAGCGGGGAGCCGGTGAAGACGATCAAGGCGCGACTGAACCGCGCGATCGTCGAGCTGCGGCGACGACTCGATCGCGAGTACGGCTCACGCGAGGGGTGGGGCGTCGTGGCCTGGGTCGTCGCAGGGGGACCGGGCGGCGTCGCGACCGCAGCGGGCGCCTCGACTCTCTCCTTCGGCACCGCACTCTCTCAACTGGGAGGAACACTCGCGGTGAGCAAGTCTGTCGTCTTCGGTGTGTCGTTGTTGCTCATGGTCGTCCTCGGGTGGTTGTGGCTTCGTTCGCCCGCGCCGATTTCCGGGCATGGCGTCGCCAAGACGGCGTCCTCCCGATCGGATGCGTCCCGCACGGCCATGATCGAAACGGACCACACCTCCGGAAGTCCTCCCTTGCCTTCCGAGGACTCGCTCGCGGTCACCACCGCTGGGATGCCGCTGCGCATTGTCGACGAAGCCACCGGCACGGCGATCTCGGGGGCGTCGGTCGCGTGGATCGGTCGCTGGAGCGGAGAGGGCGGATGGCTGGAGGTCGAGACGCAAGGTGGCCGAGAGCACCTCGACGTCGAGTCGCTCGACACGCTCACCGTCGACGGCGTCGAGCTGCAGGTGCCGCTCCGCGAGGGGGCGTCGACCGAGATCCTCGAGCGTCGCGTCACCGACGCCGACGGATACGCCACGCTTCCCCCTCGTCCGGAGTCGGCGTTGGCACTGCGCGTTCAACACCCCGACTACCGCTACTGGTGGACCCGCAACGCGCCGATCGCTGCGGGCGATAGCACGCCGACCATCGCGCTCTCCAGGAAGCTCCGGGTCCACGTTCGAGTGCGTGACGCCGTGGGGCCCGTCCGCGAGGGGTTGCGCGGCGCGATGCACCGCTACGTCGGCACACCGATCGAAGGTGCGCGGGCGGAGTGGCACCGACGCTGGCACTGGAACGAGCAGGGTGAGGCGACGCTGGAGTTGCCCGAGACCGATCGGCTGGAGCTGACGCTCGCCGTGCCCGGGTACGAGTGGACGCATCTCGAGTTCGGCGCGATCTCGCCGGAGCAGGTCATCCCGATCGAGCTCGAGCGCATCGACTTCATCGCCGCCGATGTCGTCGACCCCGATGGGCACCCGGTGCCCGACGCGATGGTCGTCGTCTACCTCGAACCGGTGACCATCTCCCATCGTACCGGAACCGTCGTGCAGTGTGGGCCGGACGGTCGCTTCGCCGAGTCCATGTCGGCCGACGAGTACTACGTTCACTTCAGCGCGAAGGGGTACAAGAGCATCGAGGTGCCCGATCTTCCGAAGAACCGCGACGACAACGAAGTCGTCCTGGAGCCGACGGTGCACGGTCGTCTCGAGGGACAGGTCTCGTTCGACGATGGGCGTCCCGCTTCCGGTTGCGGTCTGCTCTTGTCCGACGCGGGAGGAGGCGTCACGTTCGAGAACGTGGTCGCGGATGACCAGGGACGGTTCGTGGTCGAGGAGATGGATCCATCGACGTATGGCGCATACGTCACGACCATCGGAGAGGACGGCACGAAGAGCAGCGTGGTCGGGATCGAGTTCGATCCCTCACCGATCGTCGTCACGCCACGAACGACGACCCACGTCACCGTGACGATCGCCGCGGGAGGTTCGATCGTCGGCTCGGTCCAGACCCCGGAACGCGGACCGGAGCCCGACCAGCCGATCAGCCTCAAGCGGACCAGCCTCTTGAAGACGGAAACCATCGCCGCCGCGGTGACGGACGTCGAAGGACGTTTCGCCTTCTCTGCGGTGCCGCCGGGGCAGTACCTGGTCTGCGTCGGATGGGGTTCTTCGACGTCCACGATGGTTCGCGTCCGCGACGGCGAGGTGAGCGAAGCGCACTTCGGTCGCGACTCGACGCGGGTCCGGTTGGTCGTCCGGGATGGCGCCGATCCCGTCGCCGACGCACGGGTCGTGCTCGGGCGCTTCGATCGCGCGCTCGGCGACCTGCGGATCCTACGGACGAACGCTGATGGCCAGACCTCGTCTCCGCTGCTCAAGCCGGGACGGTATCTCTACCGCGTCGACGACGACGCGCGAGAACGGGCCTTCGTCGGAGTCATCGGGCTCGACCCGGGGGCGGGAGCGTCGACCGTCGAGGTCGAGCTCGCGTGGCCGAAGCCGAGACTCGTCGTCGAGGTCCCGACGGCGTCCACCACGCAGAGCAAGGTCTTCGTCGATCTCGAGGTCCTCGACGACGTCGATCTGACCGCGATCGTTCCTCTCGCCCAGCGGAGGGTCGGCCATGGTGTGCCGAAGGACGGGAAGTTCGTCACGATCGGACTCGGTGATGGGAAGTACCGTGTCACCTGGCAGGGACCCGAGGGCGAGCGAACGGAGACGATCACCGTTCACGGCGTCGATCAGCGCGTCGACTTCCGGGAGTGACGCCGCGACCAGCCTCCCCGTCGCGATCAGTGCTCGTGCGGGCGAAGGCCGCGGCGGTGCTTGCCGAATCCGAAGGGCGTCGGGTCGAACGGCTCGACGATGTCCACCTTCGCGCGCTCCGGCACTTCGAGCCCGAGGGCCCAGTAGCACGCGTTGACGATGAGTCGTCGGCTTCCTTCGCGACGGAACGCCTGCGAGGCGCCGATGGTCGTGGCGAAGACTCGGGTGCGTCGTTCGCTGCGGGACTCGTCCTTCGGCCAGACCACCTCGCGGGTCCAGGCGATCGGCATGGTGGGGTCGTTCGGGTCTCGCGCTTCGCCCTGGGGCGTCTCGACGGGCGGCGCGGGTGGTGCGTCCGGGGCCATTCCGTCGAGCACCTCGCCCCGGAGGAGAGGGGTGATGTCCGGGAGCATCGGCAACCGTACCGCGTAGACGTCGGCTGGATCCCAGACGTCGCCGTCCCCGATGCCGCGGAGGATCGGATGCGACTTCGCCGAGGGGACGACCACCCCGCGGCACGACTGCTCTCCGTGCTTGCCGTGGTGGGCGATCCACGTCTCGCCGAGTACGTGTCGCCCGAACCCACCGGGCCAACTCTCGCTTCGCCAGCCGTAGCGCTCGAAGGTCTTCCGCTCGCGGCAATCGAACGCATGCGTCGCCGTGCGCAGCGCGACGATCGGTCGACCCGACTCGACGTAGTCGACGATCGGCTTCATCTGCGCATCGGGCAGATCGCGGAACCGCGTGAAGATCACCATCAGATCGGCCGACGCGAGGCGCTCCGTGCCGGGGAGGTTCGTCTGGATACCCGGATCGACCTCGCCGCTCTTCGGGTCGACCGCGAACAGCACCGTGCAGTGGAATCCGTGGTGACGCGACAGCATCCGCGCGACCTGCGGCATGCTCTCTTCCGACCGGTACTCCTCGTCTCCGGTGACGAACACGATCCGCCGACCCGCGCCCGGACCATCCGACGAGGGGGAGAGCTCGAGCCACGGCACGATCGGGCGGCTGTCCGGGGCGGGGTCGACCGTGAGGCGAGCACCTGTCGGTCCGGAGCCGGCGAGCGCGGCGACGACAACGAGGAACCCGATCATCGCGACACCTCCACCCTTCGATGTTCCGAGCCGAGACGGCCCCTGTTCACGGCGACGGCCGAGTTTGACGACGCCGACGCGACACGGCAAGCCGCACACCCCCTTGATCCCGACCTCGGCCACCGCAGAATGTCGCGCATTCCCCAACCTTGGAGCGCCCCTTGGCCGAACTGTTCACGCTTCAGAATCTGATGACCTTCTTGATGCTCACCCTGCTGCAGGCCGTGCTGGGCTTCGACAACCTGCTCTACGTCTCGCTCGAGTCGAAGCGCGTCGATCCCGATCGCCGGTCCTTCGTCCGGAAGTGGGGGATCGGACTGGCGATCGTCTTCCGGATCGGGTTGCTCTTCGCGCTGATCGCGGCGATCGAGTCCTTCCAGAAGCCGTTCCTGCACATCGATCTCGGAGTAGCGATCGATGGCGAGCTCAACGTCCATGCGCTCATCGTGCTGCTCGGGGGCGCGTTCATCGTCTACACCGCGTTCAAGGAGATCGTTCACCTGCTGTCGGTCGAGGAGCTCGAGGCGACCGCCGCGAAGAAGAAGCCGCGCTCCGTGCAGGCCGCGCTCTTCTGGATCATTCTGATGAACCTGGTCTTCTCGTTCGACTCGATCCTGAGCGCCATCGCGCTCACCAAGGTCTTCGTCGTCATGGCCGCGGCGATCGTCGTCAGCGGCGTCGGGATGATCTGGCTGGCGGATCGGGTCTCGGCCTTCCTCCAGGCCAATCGGATGTTCGAGGTGCTCGGCCTCTTCATCCTCTTCCTGGTCGGCGTGATGCTCCTCTCCGAGGGAGGGCACCTCGCTCACCTGCATCTGTTCGGCTACGTCGTGGAGCCGATGGCGAAGAGCACCTTCTACTTCGTCCTCGCGGTGCTCGTGGTGATCGACGTCGTGCAGAGCAAGTATCGCAAGAAGTTGATGGCGATGGCCGAGGCGGGGAAGGGCGAGTGATGCGCGTTTCCCCCGGTCACGGGCACGCGGTGAACGAAGCGCAGTCGAGCGACGACGTGTCGAGTCCGCAATCCGGATAGGGCGACGAAGGGGCCGAACCTCCGAGGTGGAGGAAGTTGAGCAGGAAGAGCGCGTCGGCGATGTCCAACTGCTCGTCATCGTTCGCATCCGCGGCAGCGAGACAGATCGGGCTCGCTCCCACGTCGAAGAGGTACGCGAGCGCCGTGATGACATCTCCGAGATCCACGGTTCCATCCGTGTTTGCATCGCCGCGTCGGAAGGTCGGGGGATCGTGGTCGACGATGCAGAATGTCGGTGCGCCGGTGGCGCTGCCGCCGCAGAGCGTCGCAAGAGTGAAGACGTAGGTCCCGGCGGTGGTCGTCGGGTAGGTGTAGCTCTCGGCGTCCCCCGAGAGTGCCAGCGTCGATTCGACGAGGCCGTTGCGCGAGACCTCGAGCTCGAGACTGTCGACGGCGCCACCGAGGATCCACTCGAGATCGATTCCCGCTCCGTCGGAGACACAGGTCATGACCGCCGATGAGCCCGCGGCGCACGGGAGCAGTGTGACGACCTGGAGGTTCGACGCGGCGACCGACTCCAACCCGACGCCGTTGATCGCGGTGACCGCGTACTCGTGGGTGCAGCCCGCGGTCAGGTCGACATCGACGAAGCTCGGCGAGGTCGGGATCGCGATCAGCTGCCCATCGCGTCGGACCCGGTAGTTGGTGATGCCGCTCTCGCTGTCGATCACCGGACTCCACGTGAGCGTCGCCGCCGTCTCGGACACATCGACCGCGGCGACCGAGTCCGGTGTCGGGGGGGGCGTCGCGTCGGTGAAGTCGCCGGTCGCCGCGGGATCGGCCGTCCAGGTCACTTCGCTCGGCAGCAGCCCGTCCGTCGGACCCCCGGTCGCTCCCGTGGTGAACGCCCCGTTCAGCCAGACCCAACTGAATCCGTGGGACTCGTGGTCGGCGGTCCGATCGACGAGGTTCTCGTGGGCGGTGCCTGCACCGAGCGTGCTCCCGATCTCGGTCTGGATCGCCGGATAGAACGACCGCAGCTCGAGCGCACCGGGCAGGTTGTCGAGGTAGGCGTGGAAGCCGACGCTCGCGTTCGCGTAGTCGATCTCCGTGCCCTCGTCGACCTTCTCTCGCATGTTCCCGGTCATGTGGGCGAAGGTCCACAGGATGATGTGGGTCTCCGGGGCCGCTGCGCGGATCACCGCGAAGAGATCCTCCTCGAACTGGACATCATCGGGTTGGTACGCCGAAGCGCTCCACGCGACGGGCTCGTTGGCGAGCTCGTAGATGACGTGCGTCCGATCCCGGTACCGATCCGCGACGACGGGCCACCAGGCGAGCGCGTCCGCGACGTCGTGGCCGCCCACCGGGTGGTAGTCGATGATCAGGTACATCCCGAGACCCCCTGCGATCTCGACCATGTCATCGAGCACGTCGAGGGTCGTTGCCGCGCCATCGATGAGCTGATCGAGGTCGAGGCACTGATCGCAATCGACACCGGGGCCCCCGCTGTAGTTCTGCGGCGGCCGGTACATGAAGAGTCGCACGGTGTTCAGGTGGAAGACGTCGCGGATCTCCGTCCACCAGGCGAGGTCGTACATCTTGGTCAGGTTCCAAGGACCGAACGCGAGAGCCTCACCGCGGAGGGGGAGTCCGTTGTCCGCGCGGACGTCGTTGCCGATGAGTTGAGGTCGTCCCCGCGCGACATCCGCCGACACGAAGATGTCGACCGTGGCCGTTTCCGACACGTCGGTACCGTCCAGCACGCGATAGGTGAAGAGATCGTTCCCGTGGTGGTCGGGGGGCGCCGTGTAGGTCACCGTCGGCGGCGTGCCGGTGAGGATGCCGAACAGCGGGGGCGCGACGATCTCGAAGCTCGGGGCAACGCTCCCGCTGGCGAGCAGCTCGATCTCCACCGACGCGCCCTGGTGCACCGAGGCCGAGAGATCGATCGCGCCGATCGTCGACTGGGCCGAGATCGTCGACGACACGAGCGTCGACAGGCAGATGAGCACGATGGCTCTCGTCCCCCGAGACCGGGGAGTGTCGCGATGCGCTGGACCCATGGTTTCTCCTCGTTCGACCGGAGCGGTTCACGTTCTGCCGGAAACGACCCGAACGCGATCCGTGGTCTTGCGGAAAAACGAATGGTAGCGCCTCTCGGCCCGATGAGGGTCCGGTCTTCGACGAGGGGGGGGCGAAGACCCCGGTCGAACTCGCGGAGATCGAGGATCAGCCGATGGTCGCGATCACCTTCAGCTCGACGTGGATCGGGGTCGGGAGCGCTCCGACCTCGACGGTGGTGCGCGTCGGCCTGTCCTCGACGAAATGCTCCCCGTAGACGCGGTTGAAGGTGGCGAAGTCCTTCTTCATGTTCGTCAGGAACACGGTGACGTCGACGATCCGGTTCCACGCGCTGCCGGCGTCCTCGAGCACGTGGCGGATGTTCTGGAAGCAGGCGCGACACTGCGCCTCGATGTCGTAGTCGACGACGCGGCCGTCGGCATCCAACGTGACGCCCGGGATCTCCTTGCTCCCGCGCGCGCGCGGACCGACCCCCGACAGGAACAGCAGATTCCCGACCCGCCGCGCGTGGGGGTAGGGCCCAACCGGCTCGGGGGCACGGTCGCTCATCGTCGCGTCGCTCATCGCAGACCTTTCACGTGGCGACTCACCACGAGTACTTGATGCAGACGTTCTTCGGTTCGGTGAAAAAGCGGAGCGCCTCGTCCCCGCCCTCGCGCCCGACCCCGCTCTGCTTCGTGCCGCCGAACGGAACGCGGAGATCGCGAAGCAGCCAGGTGTTGATCCAGACGGTGCCCGAGGCGAGGCGGTCGGCCACGCGATGCGCGCGGGCGAGGTTCGACGTCCAGACCGTCGCTGACAATCCGTACGCGGTGCCGTTCGCGATCTCGAGCGCTTCCTCTTCCCGGTCGAACGGCAGCACGGTGACGACCGGTCCGAAGATCTCTTCCTGGTTGACGCGGCAGTCCGGTCCGAGGCCGGTGATCACCGTCGGCGTTGTCCAGAAACCGTGG
>JAGQRC010000328.1 GCA_020425835.1 Planctomycetota bacterium
TGCGCCGCTCCCTCCCCCCGGCGACCCTACTGCTCGCATGGAGCGCGAGCGCGGTGCTCGCCAGCTGTGCCCCGCTCGCGAGTCGCGCCCTCCGGGTCCACGCGACGGCGGTCGCCGCCGGGGCGGCGATGGCCGCGAACGAGGGGGCATCCGCGGCTGGGTCTCGTCGACTCGACCCACCGCTCCTGGTCGACGAGCAGACCGGGCACGAGGATCTCGATGGCAGCCACGTCGATTTCACCGCCTCCGGACAGCTCTTCCCGAACGCCCGCTTCTCGCTCGAACGCGAGTCCGAGCGATGGGACGAGGCTCAGCGCTACGAGATCGGTCTCGCCTATCACGCGGCTCGCGACCTCCAGGTCGAGACGGTCACCGGTGGCTACCTCTATTACGAGCGGAAGCGCTGGGAGGAGGGCGCGGCCGAGTTGAACTTCGAGTCGGTCGGCGTCGGCATGGAGGCGGGGGCCTACCTCTACCCGCTCACGCGAGAGCCGGGCTCGCCGATCGACCTCGCGATCTACCCGTACATCCGCTACGGGATCGGCACGGCGGGTGGGCACTTCCGCAACATTCCCATCGACACCAGCTCGGGGAGCGGCACGAGCTCGGGCGATCCCGGCGATTTCCGCGTCGAGGGTGGACTCGGCGCCGACCTGCGCCTGGCGTTCGGACGCGCCGTTCGGGTGGGCGCAGGGATCGGGGTTCTCTGGTGGGACACGTTGGAGACCGCCGTGATCTCCGTCCGCAACGGCTCCGGCACGGTGATCGTGGAGGATGACCACGCATCGCTTCGCGGGCGCGACACGTTCGTTCGCCTCTCCCTCGAGATCTCGTTCTGAACTTCTTCGACGAATCGTGACGGTGTCGCGCAGCGCCCGTCGCGATGACCTCTATCGGTGGCACCGGATCACGCCACGAGCCCGTCCGTCGAGAACCGCGCTCCGAGTCGAGAGTTCGAGATCCCGAAGCCGAGTCCATCGCGTCGGTGGCCACGGGAGGCTCGCCCATCGATCGGCGCTCGTCCTCGAACGGGCTGCGAGAACCCGCCGACGCCGCTCGCGTCGCAAACGATGGAGGTCAACATGCAAAGCCCCGTGAAGTGGCGCGCTCCCCGCGCCCTTCCGAGCTGGTCGCTCACTCTTCCCCTCACCCTGATCCTCGCCCTGGTGGGATCCGCTCATGCCGACGACGGCGACTTCGCCGAATCGGCGCTCCTCTCGATCGCGGCACGAGAGAACCTCGACGCCGATCTCCTCCAACTGGTCGACCTCGCCGATCGCGAGCTCCCGCTCACCGGTCGAAACGTGGTTGAGGCGAAGGTCGTCGACACGGTCTCGGGTCAGACGTACGGCATCACCCTCGACGAGAGCGGTGCGATCGTCGACGGCGCGGAACTTCGCGCTGCGGAGGCCGCCGCTCGCCGAGGGAAGTACGGCGCCCTCGATACCCGGCTCTTCGAACGACTCGAGTCGATGACCGAGCTGTCCGAGGTGGCGGTCGCGTTCTGGCTGCGGACCGGCGAGATCGAGCTCCCGGAGCGCTTGCCTTCGACCGCCGACGGCGTCGACCGCGAGCCCTCTCCGGGGAGAGCCCCCCGCGGCGCCGCGAGCGGCTCGACCGAGGTTGCCGATACTCACGACGCGGCGCCCCTCTCCGAAGCGCGCGTCGCCGAGCTCGAGGCCGCTCGGGAGTTGAAGCGCGCCGCGTCCGCGCTGCTCGAGCAGCAGATGATCCCGGTCCACACGCCGTTCCTGTCGGCGCTCGCGTCGCTCGGCTTCGAGCCGACCTACGTCAGCCCGGTCGCTCCCTTGATCTACGTCACGCTGCCCAAGTGGGCCATCGTCGAGCTCTCGGGACGCGACGACGTCGACGCGGTCTACGGTCCGAACCAGAACCAGGACTACAACGACATCGCGAAGCCGACCCAGAAGGCGGACATCACCGACTACTTCTGGGGCTTCGACGGCACCGGGGTCACCGTCGGAATCTGCGAGGACAGCCGGATCGAGTTCAACAACCCGAACCTGATCGCGGGCACGACCCGCGTGCCCGGTGATCCCAACGTCGATGACCACGCGACCGCCTGCGCCGGCATGGTCGCGAGCCAGCACTCGACGCACAGCGGCATGGCGCCCGCTTCGTCGCTCTTCAGCGCCAACGGAACCAGCTACGCCGATGCGGACATGGCCGCGGCGATCGACTGGGCAGCGAGCACGCAGAATCTCGACGTCATCAACAACAGCTGGGGCGATGGCTCGTCGACGAGCCTGAACGACCACGACCGGCACTACGACTACGTGGTCCGCAATCTCTGGAGCACGGTCACCGTCGCGGCCGGCAACGACGGCGGTGGCTGCCAGAGTGGAACGAACAACGTCGGGAGCCCGGGCAAGGCGTTCAGCGTCATCACGGTCGGCGGGTTCAACGACCAGAACACCGTGACCTGGGATGACGACGCTCTCTACGTCTGCACGAGCACCGGCGACCCGATCACCGGAGCCGAGAAACCGGAGGTCGCCGCCTCGGCGGTGAACATCACCAGCACCACCGCTTCCTCACCGTGGAACGGTCCGGTGGGGAGCGGAACGAGCTACGCGACGCCGATGGTCTCCGGCCTCGCAGCCAGCATCATGGAAGTGAACCCGACCTGGGCTTCGTTCCCGGAGCGGGTCAAGGCGACGATCCTCGCGTCGAGTCTCCACAACATCGAAGGCGACTCGCGATTGAGCGAGACCGACGGAGTCGGAGGCATCGACATGCGCGCGGGCGTGCACGTCGCGAGCGAGGGTACGACCGACTGGCGTAGCGTCTCGACATCGACCACGTTCCCCTACTCGATCACCAAGCACGCCTTCGCCGGCGAGCGCGTCCGCGCCGCGATTGCCTGGGACTCGAGTCCGTCGAGCGACTACTCGAGCGATCCGTTGCAGGCGGACTTCGATCTCCGCGTGAAGGACCCGAACGGGACCTTCGTCCAGTTCTCGTCGAGTGGGTCGAACCCGTTCGAGATCCTCGACTTCGTCGCCGCGACGACCGGGACCTACACCTTCGAGGTCGTGAAGTTCTCGATGTCGAGCACGGTGGAGTACATCGGCTTCGCCGCGTGGTCCGGCAGCTGGAGCCTCGACGCGTACGCGAGCCAGTACCACAGCTCGCCCGATCCGGTCGAGGACTACTACCGCTACAATCCGGCGAACTTCTGGAACGTCGTCGCGATGAAGCCTCTCGGGACCTCGGACTACGACCTGATCCACAACGTCGACTCGCCGTGGGAGGATCCGGCCGACTACGACCCGAATCTCGACGACTTCGTCGGGGGCTCGGGTATCGAGTTCCTGCTGACCGACCGCAATCACGTTCCGGCCGGCGATCAGTTCCTCGAGGTGCGCCGCTGGTCCGGCGCCGATGACTACGTCATCGAGCACGCGACCCACACCCTCGACATCTACGACGGGATCTACGGACCGTACACGCTCGCCGTCTCCGGCCTCGCCCGGATCTTCGACATGCGCTTCATCGCCGGGACACGACGCTACGTGCGGGTCGTCCCCTCCTCCGGGGACGTCGACCTCGGAATCTACCTCTACAAGTCGGACGCGACGGACGACACGACGTTCCACCAGTTCTTCTACGACTACGTCGCGTCCAGCAACTTCGGGCTCGCGGGCGAGGAGGAGTCGTTCGACTACCAGACGACGGAGACCGATTGGCTCGGCTTCGTCGTGGCCAGCCGCAATCCGTTCGAGGCGACGACGTCCAGCGACTACACGGTCTACTCGGACACGACGGCACCCGACGTCACGTTCGCGATCAACGGCGGCGCGACCCAGACCGGTTGCTACCGCGTGGAGCTGAACATCGTCGCCGAGGACTTCGACACCGGCATTCGACGGCTCCGGTACCGGGACACCCTCGGCGCCTGGAGCAGCTGGGTCGACTACGTCGGCATCGATCTCGTGACCGTCGACCCGCGTATCGACCTGTCGGGGAGCGGGGTGCACACGGTCGAGGTCCAGGTGGAGAACATGGCCGGAATGGTCGCCACCGCCACCGATGCGATCACGCTCTACGCCTGCCCGCAACCAGCGGGAGCGCTCACCAACGGCGACTTCAGCAACACGACCGGATTCCCCTGGTGCTTCTCGGACGAGAGCTCCGACGGCTTCGTCGAGTACTCCAGCGCGGAGGCGATCGTCTACGGTCCGAACGACGGCGACGGTTTCCAGCGGACGTTCATCGCGCAGCGCGTCAACGTCACCTCGTCGGGGACCCACGTCTTGTCGTTCGACTGGAGCTACGGCTCGTTCAACAGCCCGACCTACGACGGCGCGTACTACGATCTCGTGAACGCCTCTACCGGCGCGTCGCTGATCGGTGGCCCGCAGACGCTGACCGACACGCCGGCCACGTCCGGCGCGGTCGTCCAACCGTTCATCGGGCCGGTGACCGTGGAGATCCAGCTCGGCACCTTCGCGACCGATTCGATCGCCGGTGCGGGCTTCAGCACCTTCGACAACGTCGCGATCACCCAGGATCCCTGCCTCGCCGTCGCTTCGCTGAGCTGCGGTCTCACCGGCTCCAACGCGGTGCAGCTGAGCTGGACGAACCCGGACGCCTATGTCGGACACACCGTCTACCGAGACGGCGCAGCGATCGCGACGCTCCCGGGGGGCTCGGCGACGAGCTACACCGACAACTTCGCAACCCCGGGATCGCACACCTACGCGGTCCAGGCGAGCTGCGGTGCGGGGGATCTCGCACCGCAGGTCACCTGCACGGTGAGCGTCCCGTGTGATCCGGTGACCTCGCTGTCGTGCAACACGGGGAGCTCGAGCGTGAACCTCTCGTGGGTGAACAACGAGGCCTACAGCTCGATCCTGATCTTCCGCAACGGAACGTCGATCGCCACCCTCGGCGGCGGCGCGACGAGCTACACCGACGGCCCGTCGGTCGGCTCCTACACCTACGAAGTGATCGGTCAGTGTGGCGCGATCGCCGCTCCCGCCGCCACCTGCGCGGTGACCACCGGCTGTCCTTCGATCACCGGTCTCGGGTGCGCCGAGAGCGGCGCGATGGTGACGCTCGACTGGACGATCGGCGGTCCCT
>JAGQRC010000329.1 GCA_020425835.1 Planctomycetota bacterium
ACCGATACTGCTCCGCCCCAGGGATGCGGCCGTCGGCAACCGTGAAGACCGCCGGCCCGAACTGTCGGGTCGCGATGTCCCAGAACTGATAGACGTCGAACGCGATCCCCATGAAGTAGGCGGTACCGCCGTCGAGCAAGTACCCAATGACCCCGTCCACGTAAGTCCAGACGAGTTCCGAGCCGTTGAACGCGACCCCCCTGGGGATGGCGCCCGCCGGAATGCCCGTCGCGAGCGCGTAGGGCGTCGCTTGGAACGAGGCGTCGTCAACCTTCCGAATCTGGGCATTCGCGTAGCCCGGTAGGTCGCAACTCACCACGACGAAGTCGCCGGCCCCGTCGCTGGACAGCCCGGTCACGATCTGCGATCCGAGAGCGGTGGACCTCAAGACGTCGCCGGGAAGGGGCCGGTAGTGGAACACGTAGTGATCGACCTCGTACGAATAGTCGCCGTGGATGTCCTGGGCGCGAATCTGAACGCGGTGAACGCCGGGGCTCGAAGGGCCACTGCGCACCGCAACCTCCTGCTCGAAGCCCGGAGTCAGGCTGATCGAGATCGGGACCCCTTCATCCCAGCGGACGAGTAGCGCAACGTGGTCAGGATCGCAGACCACCGTGACCCCGTAGTCGTAGCCGGCGACCCAGCTCCCGAGCGTGTCGAGCGTCTCGGAGATCACCGGGCTCGGAACGTCGGTCTCGACGAAGGCGGTCGAGTAGTAGTACGCGCTCTTGCCCTCCAGGACGTGGTTGTGCCGAACGGCGAGAACGTGCGGGCCGGGCATCAGCCCGGTCTTGGATCCGGTCACCGGATAGGTGAGCGTCCCCACCAGAGCGGGAAGCGCGACGTTGGTCACCGGACCGCCGTCAAAGGACACGTCCCACGATGAGTCCGTGAGAGACACGCTCGTCGGATCCCAAGACCATGTCCACCGCGCGCAGTCGTCGCCGACCTGGCCACACGGATAGTCGACCTCGAAGTCCCGGATCGGATTCTCGGCGATGCTCGCCCATTCGAGGTCCAAGGACCCCATGTCGATGGTGCGGCGGTCGGCGTCGACCCCGAAGACCCGCTGACTGTGGAAGTGGGTCGCGTCGAGATCGTGCGTCCCAGGGGAAAACACGATCGTGTCGAAGCCGGTTCCCATCGCCGGCTCGGCGCCGGGATGGTAAACGGTGAGCTCCGCCACGCCTCCACCCCAGGTGGCGGTCGTGACCGACGAGATCAGCGGCTCGGTTCCCGTCCCGCCACCAGCGGTCAAGATGTTCGCGGCCGAGATCCGAAACCACTCGACCGGGTCGATCGCGGTGATTCCACCGAGGTCCCCATCCCGTGGATCGGTCGAAGTCGCGTACGCTCGGCGAAACAGACACTCCTCCAGCGCGGTCAACGGCGCGCCGCCCGGGGTCTGCGTCGGACTCGGTGCCGGGAACAGGAAGATGTCGGCTGGCGAGAGCTGCTCGATCGTGAAACCGTAGCTCTGGCCGACCGAGGGGCTACTCGGCGACAAGCTGAACATGACGCTCGGCACTTGATTGATCGAGACGCTGTGCACGAGGTCGAGACTGATGGCGTCGATCACGTCGCTGGAGCCGAGGACCTTCTTGCCGCTCGGAGTCGGACCGAGGTCGTCCCAGACGGAAAGCTGTTGGGTGCCTCGGTTGTAGCAGAGGATCTGCTGCGGCGTGTACGACCCGCTCTGGATCGTGAAGGGCTGGTCGACCGTGAAGAAGACCGAATCGTTGTACGAGAACAGATCGGCCGGCGCGTGGAAGTCGAACCCCGCGATCTTCGAGACGACGTTGCCTGCCGGCGATCCGGTCGCTCTTCCGGTGAGACCGAAACTCGACCCGAGCGGGAGTTCGGGCGAGTCGAAACTCCCCAGTATGTCGGAGTTCTCCTCGATGGCCTTTCGACAGCCGGTTCGTTTCCAGGAGAAGTCCCGGACGTTGGGCACGACGTAGACGTCCGCCTCGAAGTCCATCGGGGATTCAGCCATGAGGTCCCCGGCAATGCCCCCGGTCCACAGCGGGCTCGAGTTGGCTCGGTATACGAGCGCAATGTTGCCGTGCTCCCGGTTGCGGTCGGTCTGGGTGTCACCCGAACTCAGCGACACGACGTTGGCGTTCGTGCCGGACAACAGGAGCGCGAGACAGTTCTCTCGCGGCACGGGAACGCCGCCGACCGACGTGAAGATCCAATTCTCGTAACCGGCCGCCTCGGGACTGGTCGGGTCGAGAACGAAGGAGAACCGATCGGCGGAGAACGCTCGCGCGGTCGTCGCGAGAACCACCCCCGCAACACACCAAGTTAGGAAACGACACCTCGACATCACTCACTCCTCGGATGGTCAGACGGGCAAGGGTAGGACGAGCCCATGGGTCGAGTAGACCGGCGCGGCGAGCCTACTCTCGACGCGCACTCAGAGGGTACCCGCCAGGCGCGGCGCGTTACGATTCGGCGCTAAGTCGTGAAAACTGGATCTCGGTCGTGCCAGATTTCCTGACACATTTCGGCCAGCCCGGTATCCTACCGGGGATTGCGCAGCGTTGCGCGGGGGTTCAACCGTCGGGAAGACGACCGAGACATGCCCACCCCGGAAAGCCGGCGCCCTCTCCCACCCGAGGGCCACTCTCGCCCCACCGAGAACCCGCCCCCCCTCCCGGTCCCCATCACCGAGATACGCCTGGCTGGTGCCGAGGCCGACGGAGCCGCCGTCGAACTCGAGGGGCCGGACCAGCGCTACGAGGTGCTGGAGTTGCTCGGCGCCGGCGGAATGGGCGAAGTCTTCGAGGCGCGGGATCGGCTGTTCAATCGTCAGGTCGCTGTGAAGTTCGTCAAGGGCTCAGCGAGGCGCGCTGAGTTCATCCGAGAGGCGAAGACCTCCGGACTCTTGACTCATCCGAACATCCCGCCGGTCTACGACATCGGCGTCGACAGTACCGGCCGCCCCTACTACGTCATGCAGCTCATCCGGGGTCGATCACTGGCGGAGGTCCTCCGAGAGAGGAGCGACGGCACGGGCAACTGGAGCCAGGTGCGGATCCTTGCCATGTTCCAACAGGTTTGTGCTGCACTCGAGTACGCTCACGAGAGAGGGTTGATCCACCTCGATGTGAAGCCGGCCAATGTGATGATCGGTCAGTTTCAACAGCTCTATCTCGTCGACTGGGGGCTATCGGCGTCGGATTCGGAGGAGAGTTCTGGGATCCGCGGCACACCGGCGTACATGTCGCCAGAGCAGGCCCGCGGCGAGGGTCGACTCAGCGCTTCGAGCGACGTTTTCTCGGCGGGTTGCGTCCTCTACGAGATATGTACGGGAAAGCGAGCGTTCACGGCTCCTGGAGGTGAGGAGATCCTGGAACTCGTCCGTCGGGCGGACTTCGATCGAACCGACTCCTGGAACGACATCCCCCTCGAGCTTCGTGAGCTGATCTCGTCTTCCCTGTCTCTGGATCCTCAGTCTCGCCCCACGGCGGGGGAAGTCTCTAACGGCATCCAGGTCTTTCTCGACGGCACGAAAGAGGCGGAACGTCGCCGAGAGTCCGCGATGGCCGCGCTCGAATCCGCTCGATCTCAACTATGCCGGCGAGACGAGCTAAGTCTGCGAATCGCTGAGATTCAGGACTCGGTGGAGCAACTCAGACCCGACAGCTGGGCCCCGACCTCGGAGCGATCGGAGTTTTGGACCGCGGAGGACGACCTCGAGAGGGCTCGCATTGAATCCGAAATCGCCCTGGAACGCGCCACCAGCCTGGTCCTCGAAGCCCACCGCAATGCACCGAATGCGCCTGAAGTCGTCACGAGCATCGCGGAGTTCTACTGGGACCGGTTCCTGGAGGCCGAGAAGGGCCAGAAGGCGTTCCAGGCCGAGTTCTTCCGTCGCCAGCTTCTCGGACTCAACGTCGAGGGCTACCGGGAGCGGCTCGGCGCCCCAGGACGATTGCGGATAAGCGGTAGGCCGGAACTTCACAGGATGGAACTGTGGGCTCTCGGCGAAGTGGACCGCGTGTTGAGATCGACTCAGAGAGTCCCCCTCGAGAATGGGGCGGCAACGATCCCGCCAGGCCGATACCAGGTCGAAGTCGAGACGGAGGGGTACCGCCGGATCAGACTGCCTGTCCTCGTGCACCGGGAGACCCATCTCGAGCTGACCATACGACTCCGGTCGGAGTCGGAGATCGGTGACGACTTCGTTTTCGTCCCCGGCGGGCAGTTCATCATGGGCGGCGACGACTCCACCCTGAAATCCCGACCCCGCCAAGTGCGAGAGGTGCCCGACTTCTGTATCGCACGCTTTCCAACCACGTGGCTGGAGTACCAGCAGTTCCTGCAATCGACTCTCGAGGGGGGAGATGAGGTCACCGCCCATCTCCCCAAGATAGAGACCGACGCCGGTCCCACGTGGCGTGTCGAAAACGGTCGGGTCACCTATACCTCGGACGAAGATGTCAAGCGCGCTCGTAGCCGTTGGCCCATTGTGGGAGTCACCTACGACGATGCACTCGCCTACTGTCGATGGCGCTCCGGGAGAGACGGCAAACTGTACGATCTCCCGAGAGAAGAGGAGTGGGAGAAGGCAGCAAGAGGCGTGGACGGTCGCCTCTTCCCATGGGGAAACCGATTCGATCCCTCGCTCTGCCACAACGCCGGCTCGACTCCGAACAAGGCTCAGCCAGGTCCGGTCGGCGCGTATCCGACGGATTGCTCACCGTACGGTGTACGCGACATGGCCGGACTTGTCCGAGAGTGGTGCTCCTCTTGGTTCGATGAGGGCAACCGACATCGAGTGGTCTGCGGAGGTGCGTGGAACGCCGGTGACGTGTCCACTCACTGCGCCTACCGAGTTGGGTGTAGTCCGGAGCAGACCTATCACTTTCTCGGTTTCCGGTTGGTCCACCGGTTTTCTTGACCCTTGGACCTGCCGGTCCGAGGCGGGGTTCTCAGATCATGCCTCCCCGCCCCTCGTCACCGCATCCCACCCCTCAGCTCGCCCAGTCCCCGGTAGAAGTGCGACTTCACGGTGTTCAGCGGGAGGCCGAGCTCCGTGGCGGTCTCCTCGAAGGAGAGGCTCTCGAAGAAACGCAGTTGGATGATGCGAGCTCGGA
>JAGQRC010000330.1 GCA_020425835.1 Planctomycetota bacterium
ACACCGCCGAGAGGAAGCAGCGTTGGCTCCGTCGCGTCCCGCGGTCGGAGCCCGGGGAAGCTCCCGAGGTCGGAGTACGGCTGGTAACCGAGGGCGCTCGAGATGGCGATCCAGTTGGAGAACTCGGTGGGCGCCGGGAGTTTCGATGACCCTCGCAGCTCCAGTGTCAGGTAGTTCGGGCCGATCAGCGTGGTGCTGAGCGGGAAGAACCCAGCGATGCTGTATTCCCCTCGCTCGTCCGCACCGATGTCGACGTTGACGCCTTGGAGGATCCCGTCGTATCGGTCGTTCCCGTAGCCTTCACAGTCGTCGTAGAACCAGTCGAGAGCCCCACCGAACGTGAAGTTCAGCTGTGTCCCGTTCGCGGTGGGCGCAAACTGATTCCCGACGTCGACAAGGGGATGACCGTCGTAGTGCGCCAAGCGATAGTCGCCACGATCGGGATGGATGAAGAGACCGTCGACCGTCTCCGCCGAGAGATCCACTGCGGAGGTCCCGATCGGGCCAAGAGCCTTGGAGAATCCGAACTGGTCCGCCGTGAAGAACGCGGTCGAGGCGACGTCGCCGGCGTCGACGCCTTCGAGGTCCGAGAGCGTGTTGCCGAAGACGATACAATTGACGATGCACGCGAGCGCTTCGCCATTGACGGTACCGTCGGGGTCGACAGGTCCCCCCGGAGTGGGCTGGGGGTTGCCCGCGTCGAGGATCCCGATTCCATTGCGGCATATGGTCAGACTCTGCAAGACCGGTCGATGTTCCGTGTACCCGTTCTGGTCCTTGTCGACAGCCTCTGACAGGGGTGCGTTCGTGTACTCCGACTCCATTCGGATGCCGGTCACGTTCTCGAAGATGAAACAGTTCGCAATGGTCGCGTGGACCGGCGCTCCTGTCATCAAGATGGCTGATCGGGCATTGGTGATGGAGAGACCTTGGATCATCGTCCCGACGAAGTCACCCGTGTTCCCATCGAACCAGAACACTTCCGACTGGGGAGCGAAGATCACCGTGTTGAGAGCATTGGTTCCTTGGATCGTGACGCCGTCCTTGACGGCGATCGGGAACTGCTCGCCGATCGTGTCTCGATAGATCCCGGGATGCAGCGTGATCACATCGCCGGCGCTGGCAATGTTCATGGCTTCCGAGATCGTGCGCAGGGGATCGGCCAACGTCCCCGAAGCCCCGAAGCTTCCTTCGGGAGAGACGAATCTCTCGATCGCGGATGCGGAGAGGCAAAGAACGAGCAGCAGAGAGAGCGTGCTGAGAATCGGTACTTTCATGAGAAACTCCAAATCGAGTTGGGATGACTGGCACAATCGAGAGAGGACCCCTCGAGAGCGACGGTCTCGGTTCTTCGGTGTCCACTCCGGGCGGACCTACCTCCTTTCGGTGGCGTTCGGAGCGGACGTCGCCCGCGTCTTCGCGAACGAGTCCGAATCTAGAGGCCTCGTCAAACCAGGTTCCCCGGTCGCCCGTTTCTTGGACATGACACGAGCGGCGACAGAGTAGACCGACTCTGAATGCAGTGTCGGCGTGCTCTTCTCGGCGCTGACGCAGTACGTCGGACGAGATGCCGATCGACTCGGGACACGCTGTTGGAGTGGCTTCGCAGGAGGTGTCGTTGTCGGGTGACCGAGAGGCGTGCGCGCTCGGACATGGAGTGCCGCGCGATGGGGACACCGAGCGCGACAGGGCAACGACCTGTCGGAGGCCACCGCGACGTGAAGCGTCGTCTGCCCTCGTGCGCTCGGACGACGGGGTGACGATAGGTCGCTACTGTGCGTCGCGGAGCTTCTTGTACAGAGTCTCCCGCGAGATCCCGAGAATCTGCGCGGCCCGCTTCTTGTTTCCGTCGACCCGGCGCAGGACCCTCCGGATGTGCTCGATCTCCATCTCGGCCAGGGTCTTCAGAGCTACATCGAGGACGGGTCTCCGCCCCTCGCGAGCCACTTCCACGGGAAGGTCCCTCAGCAGGAGCCTCCCGCCGGTTGCGCGCGACATCGCCCGCTCCAACACGCTCGAGAACTCGCGGACGTTCCCGGGCCAGCCATAGGACTCCAGAGCCCGTCGAACTGGCTCGGGACACACTAGGCCGTGCGGAAGCCGATCCTCGAGCATGGCCTGGATGTCCTCGATGCGTTTGCGCAGTGGTGGCACCTGAAGGTGTCGGCGAGTGATCTCGAAATACAGGTCGTCGCGGAGCGCACCGCGCTGGAGCAAGCCTGTCGGGTTTTGCTTGGATCCGAGAATCCACCTCACATCCACGGGTGTGGAGATGCGCGCGCCCTCAGGGCGTAGGCGACCTGACTCGATGATCTCCATGAGACGCACCTGAACGACCAAGGGCATTCTCTCCAGCTCGGCCAGGTAGAAGGTCCCACCGTTGGCGCGATGCAGGAGACCCGGTCGAACCACCTCGGCGCCATGCGGCTCGATCCCGACCTGCCCGAACAGCTCCCGAGCCAGGGGATCCGGTTCGTCGAGCCCACCCCGATACTCGACGAACGGGCCCGAGGACCGAGACGACTCGTCATGGACGAGCCGGGCCAGCTTGCGTTTCCCCGTTCCCGACTCTCCAGAGATCAACAGCGGCAGCGTCTCCTCGGCAGCCCTCCGCGCTTCCTTGAGGAGATCTCGCATCACCAGAGACGTCGCGATGAATCGGCCACTCCGTTCCAGACCCGGAGCCCGGATCTCGAGCGACTCCCGATCCGCGAGTCGATCGATCGCCGACGCGGTGAGATGGGCGACGGCCTGGAGGTAGCGTAGATCGCCCCGATCGAACCTCCGATCCTCCCCGAGCTGATCCGCGTACAACACGCCCAGCGTTCGTGCGCCGGCGGTCAGGGGAACAGCCATGAACGCTTGGATCCCCAAGGTGGCGACGGACGGATGACGTTCGGGATCGAACACCTCCTGGACCCGAGGCACCAAGAGACCCTTGGTCCCGCGGCGGATCTCATCGAGAACCGCCTGACTCATGGCAATCGAGGTCTCTGATGAGTCGCGGACGCGGAGCTTCACGACATCGAAGCGCCCCTCGTTCGCGTCACCGAGCTCGAGGAACGCACGGGTGACGGGAAGGGTCTCGAACACGACATCCATCAGTGACTCGAGCAGTGCGTCGGTGCCCGCCTGTCTCGCGACAGCGCGACTCAGAGCGAAGAGCCCCTCCAAATGCTCTGCCGCGCGTGCCAACGATTCGTCGTTCGAGCCCCCCGAGAACTCGCTCTCGGACCACCACGAGTCGCTGTCTTGGGCGTCGAGGAAGACCCAACCGGCCTCGGGCTCGATCGACTTCTGGACCTCCGGGACGGCCCTCTGTCCCCCGCTCCCGCGGACCAGGAGCACGGTCTCGCCGACCCGAATCTCCTGGCCCGCGACGAGCGTGGCTCGATCGACGGCGTGCCCCCGGAACAGCATCGGGTTCTTGCCGCCGAGCGCGACGAACTCGACCGCCCCCGACTCGCTCGCAACGAGCGTCAGTTGCCGTCGGGACAGATGAGGGTCGTCGAGCACGACGTGGCACTCCGGGTCGCGTCCGAGCGCCATCCGATTCCCCGGCTGGAGGTCGACGTGAGGGAGTCTACGCCCCCGTACCATGACTTCTAGACGCAACGACATGATCACTCCACGCCCAACGAGCTGAGCTCTCAGCGTTCGCCGGCGGTCATCGAGGTCGTGGTCGCGCCCGAGACGCGAACTCTCGATCGAGCGCCGGTGCTCAATTCACCGTCAGGGGCAGGACGGGCTGAACTGACAATCAATGGAGTCCGGAGTCTCGTCCACCACACAGTCGGGATTCAGAGGTTCCTGCGCATCCGCCGTCAACAGGGTGTGCAACAGCACCGCGTCATCCCAGTCGACATCTCCGTCGTCCTCGATGTCCATGGCGTCGAGACAGAAGTCCCACTCCAGCGCTCCACCCTCGATGATTCCCTCCTGGCCGAGACGGGTCACCAAGTAGACCACATCGTCGATGTCGACGACTCCCGAACAATTCGCATCGCCCCGAACGAACGTCGGGTCGGAGTCGGTGACGAACGAGAGTGAGAACCGCTCGACCGATCCTCCACTGTCCGCGAAGTTGGTCACCCGAAGCTGCCATTCCCCGAACAGGTTGTTCCATGCGAGACTGTCGAGCGCGGCACGTCGGTCGGCGCGGGTCGGAACATCGCCCGGATCGTCGAACCAGAGAGCCTGAGGTCCGGCATCGAGGATGGGCCGGAAGAGCAGTGGCGTCGAGGACACCCCCAACGGGGCGATCAGCTCGACTTCGAGCTGTCCCCAATCGGCAGAGTCCGCCTCGACTCGGACGTTGACGTCATCGAACACTGTGAGTACCGGAACCATCAGCGGGATGCTGGTCACCGACGGCGCCCCGGTAGTGGGGTCGCACGGTGGGATGGCCGTCGCCACCGTCGTCGAGTAGACCAGGGCTTCGGCATGGCCGCCCGAGTCGACGGGGCTTCGTCTCGTGACGAATTCGTACAGCTGATCACCCGCGACCACGTAGGTTGCCGGCAACCCTCCCGGGCCGGAAGCGACGAACTCGGAACCCTGAACGGGGGCGGTGAAGTCCGCGTCGAGTGGGATTCGCTCGATGATCGCACCGCTGGCATCGTGCGTTCTGACCTCGTACCGCCCCGAGGCGACCTCGTCGACCGTCTCGAAGTACCCTCCCGCTGCGGAGACCGCGCTGATCGTCTGGGCCTCGATCAGGGACTCGTCGAGGACGGTGAGGGCATTCGGTCCGACAGGGTTCTCGAGTCCTGGCCACCCGACAGTGACAACTTCTCCCGCAATGAGGAGCCTCAGTTCATGCGGGGGAAAGGCGTCGAGGGCCTCGACGTCGGCGACGATGGGAAGGCCCCCCGCACTCAACAGGGAAAAGCTCGCCCATCCCGAAGGAGAGACCCTACGGGCGACGAACGTTCCTCCCGCTGAAGCATCGTTCCCCGCGACCCAAAGCTCCGTCCCGGCAGGCCCCTCGAAGTACGTGAGTCCTTGCGAGAACGGAGGAGCCACGATGTGCTGACCGAAAGTGGGATCGACCGGCAGGAGGGTCTCGAGCGCGAAGTCATGAACGAG
>JAGQRC010000331.1 GCA_020425835.1 Planctomycetota bacterium
AGGGGTCGCGGCGGTGTCCGCCGGTCACGACCCGGTGACGGGTTCCCGCAGTGGCGACGTGATGACAAGGGGTCGCGGCGGTGTCCGCCGGTCACGACCCGGTGACGGGTTCCCGCAGTGACGACGTGATGACAAGGGGTCGCGGCGGTGTCCGCCGGTCACGACCCGGTGACGGGTTCCCGCAGTGACGACGTGATGACAAGGGGTCGCGACACTGTCGTCGGCTCGAATGCAGAGAGGCCGTCGGCCACGAATCTCCCTCCCGGAGGTCGAGCGACTGGTGTTCCTCGAGCGTCGAACGACTTGCGCGAGCGTTCACGGGAAGCGAATGGAGACAGGGATGTTGCGAACGACAAGCGATCGGGGCACCGGTCGAGGCGGCTGGTTGGTCTGGACCTGCCTCGCCTGGGGGCTCGTCGTCGGCTCGGCCGGGTTGACGGGCTGCGGCTCGGCGCCCGCCTCGAGGGACACGGCCTCGAACACCATGGACTCCGATGGGACGGACCCGGGCGCCGCGGCTGCGGTGCCGACCACGTCGGGGCAGGCTCCCTCGTCCAGCGATCCGCACGTCGAAGATCTCGTGACGGACATCACCGCCGAGGCGCAACGTCGGCGCCAGGAAGCTCGCTTCAAGGCCCGCGAAGCGGACCGCCACTTCGCCGACTCGGAGTACGAGTTGGCGGAGCGCCTCTACGGCGAAGCGATCGACCTCGATCCCACGCAGGACGAGTGGAAGCGCAAGCGGACGCTGGCCCTGATGTTCCTCGGTCGTCGCGACGGCGAGATCCGCTCAATGATGGAGGACTTCTCCTACGAGTCGCGGGTCATCGAGGGTCAACGTCTGGCCGAGACCCAGCGTCTCCTCGACGCGGGGGACCAGTACCTCGCCGACGACAACGTCGAACGCGCGCTGCAGGAGTACTCGCGAGCTCGCCAGAACCTGCTCTGGTTCGACTACCGTGGCGTGGACACGGCCGCGCTCGAGCGCCGCGCGGAGGAGAGCTTCGAGCGAGCGCGGCAGATGAAGATCGAGCTGACCGAGAAGCGCAGCGAGCAACAGAACCAGAGCGCCGGGGAGCGAGCGGAAGCGCGCGAGCAAGCCGCGCGTCGCGCCCGTGAGCAGCGCGTGCGAACCCTGCTCGACAACGCGCGGGACAGCATGCGCCTTCGGGACTACGACACCGTCGTCCGCGTGGGCGAGGCGGTCCTCGGACTCGATCCGGCGAACCCGATCGCGGAGAAATACATCGACGAGGCTCGGGAGCGCAAAGCTGCGCGGGATTACGTCGACTACCTCGAGTCCAACGCACAACAGACCCGCAACGCCTGGGACGACCTCGAAGAGGCGTCCGTTCCCTACGACCGGCCGTTCCGGTTCACCAACGATCCGGACGAGTGGCGGACCAAGGTTCAGCCGCGGGCGTTGGAGGCGACGCGGATCGACTTCGAGGAGGACTACGAGGTCACCAAGATCCGCACCGTGCTGAACGAGTCGTCGCCGAGTCTCCAGTTCAGCGACGAGTCGTTGCAGTCGGTCGTCAACTTCCTGATGGACGTCGCGAGCCTGAACATCTCGATCGACCCCGAGATCGACGCCGAGGAGACCAAGGTCACGGTCAAGTTGGAAGGGGTCAAGCTGGCCGAAGCGCTCGACCTGATCCTTACCAACACAGGTCTCGCCTACACCTTCCGTGAGAACACGCTGTACATCACGCAGAAGGGCGCCGCGCACGGCGACACGATCTTCCACATCTACAACGTCAGCGACATTCTGAACCGGATCAAGGACTTCCCGGGCCCGACGATTCGCGTGAAGTCCAACGATGAAGGTGACGATGGCGCGAGCCCGTTCGGCTTCGCCGAGGACGAGGAGACGGACGCCGAGCCACTCACCGCCGAGGATCTGGCGACCAAGATCATGGAGTCGACCGGTGGCGAGGAGTTCTGGGAGGAGAACGGCTCGTCCGTGACCGGTCACAAGGGACAGCTCCTGGTGACCGGGACGCGCGACCTGCACGTGCAAACGCAGGAGTTCCTCAAGAGTCTCCGCAAGGACTCCGACATTTTCGTGATCGTCGAGACTCGGTTCATCGATATGGTCGACGACTTCCTCGAGGACATCGGCGTCGACAGCCGCAACCTCGGTCAGCCGCCGGGAACCGGCTTCGGTACCGCATACGGTCTGCTGAACAGCGCGACCACGGGCGGCCTCGACCCCGGTTTCATGAACCGCGGCAACCCGACGAACCCGAGCCTGATCCAGGGTCAGGACCGGTTGGCCGGTCGACTGCAGAACATCATCGACGGTTTCGTCGGCGTGGCTCAAGGAACCCGTCTCCAGCCGCAGCCGGGTCAGGGCTTGAGCCTGCAGGTGACTTGGCTCGACCCGTTCCAAATCAACGCGATCCTGCGGGCGACGTCGGAAGAGCGTCAAGCGCGGATCGTCACCGCGCCCCGCGTGACCGCCTCGAACGGGCAACGCGTTCACGTCTCGGTCATCACCCAGCGGTCCTACGTCCAGGACTACGAGCTGGTGTCCGGGGGTACGGGACTCGTCGTCCAGGAGGTCGCGGACCCGGTGGTCGCGACGTTCCAGGAAGGGGTGATCCTCGACGTGCGTCCGGTGATCTCGCACGACCGGAAGTACATCACGCTGGATGTCCGGCCGACGCTCGCGAGCCTGGTCAACGGAGTGATCTCGACCGTCACGGTAAGCCTGGGTTCGTTGCTGCAGGCGGCGACGTTGGTCGACATCGATCTCCCGGAGATCTCGCTCCAGCAGGCGTTCACGTCGGTCACCGTGCCCGACGGAGGGACCGTGCTGCTCGGTGGCTTCCGCAGCATGAACGAGCGAGAGTACGAATCGTTCGTTCCGCTGATCGGTCGGATCCCGATCATCAAGAACGCGTTCCGACGCAAGGCCTACATCAGCGAGAAGCGCAGTCTCTACATTCTCCTGACCGCTCGGATCATCGATCTCCGGGCCGAGGAGCGCGAGCTGTACAACTGATCGGTTCCCAGCGGACCGATGGGTGTGCAGGGCCGAGTTCGACGGCGGGTTCACTCGCCTCGGGGATCGTCGAGAGCACGTTCCGGCGCGGAGTTCGAGCTTCCGTTGGCCGGGGGATCCGACGAAGGGGAGGTCTCCGCACCTCGCCTTCGTCGGACCCTCTGGCCTCGGCGTCTCGGGCGCCCGGCTCGGAAGCCGCGGTTCGACGGGTGTCCGAGGGTGGCGGGTGAAGTCGCCGTTCTCTCGTGAGTGGGCCTCGGCGAGGAGCCGGAGCAAGTCATGACCCCGCTGCGCGCGATCTTCTTCGACATCGACGGCACCCTGTACTCCACGCGCGATTTCGCGGAGCGCGCGCGCCGCGCCGCGATCGACGCCATGGTCCAGGCCGGCGTCGAGATGCCGGCTGATGAGCTCTACCAGGAGCTGGCCGAAGTCATCCGTGAGTTCACCTCGAACTACGAGAACCACTTCGACAAGCTCCTCCTTCGCATCCCTCGCCGCGTCTATCGCGGGCGCAACCCGGCGCTCATCGTCGCTTCCGGGGTGGTCGCGTATCACCAGACGAAGTTCCGTCACCTCGAGCCGTTCGAGGACGCCTACGAGGCGTTGAGGCGGCTGGCCCACGTGGACGATCTCATCCGCGGCGTGATCACCGAGGGGCTGGCGATCAAGCAGGCGGAGAAGCTCGTCCGACTACGGCTCGATCCCTTTCTGAGCCCCCACGCGATCTTCATCTCGCACCAGATCGGGATCTCGAAGCCGAACCCCAAGCTCTATCAGCGAGCGTGCGGCGATCTGAACCTCAAGCCATCGCAGTGCATGTACGTCGGGGACAACCCCCTACTCGACATCGAGCCGGCGGACTCGATCGGCATGATCACCGTTCGCATTCGCCGGGGCGGCCCGTTCGTCGATCAGGAGAGCGCGTCCCCGGCGAGGCACGACATCCAGAACTTCTGGGACCTGTTGGAGATCCTCCGGACGCAGTACGGCCTCTGCCTGCCCGAGGCGCTGTGAGACCCCGACCCGGAAGACGGGGACGACGATGGCAGTGAACCGAGGCTCGGGTCGAGACGCCTGCGGAGCGAGTCCCCCGCTCTTCTCGGTGGTCGTCCCCCTGCACGACGAGGAGGGGAACGTCACCGAGGTCGTCGACCGTTGCCTCGCGCTCTTCGATCGGCGCGGCGACCCGGCTGAGCTGATCCTCGTCGACGACGGCTCGAGCGATGGAACCCTCGACGAGCTGCGTCAGGCCGTGCTACGGGACCCGCGGGTTCGCGCGATCGCGCTTCGGCGGCGCTTCGGCAAGGGCGCGGCGCTGGCCGCCGGTATCGCTGAGTCCCGGGGGAATCTGGTGGGCACGATCGATGGCGATCTCCAGGAGGATCCGGCGGAGTTCGACCGCTTGATCACGCGAGTGAGCGCGGGCGCGGATCTCGTTGTCGGCTGGCGGAGCGATCGGCGCGATGGGTTCTGGAAGCGGAGCCAGTCCCACCTGTTCAATGCTCTCGTGCGTGCGGTCACGGGCCAACGGATCCGCGACTCGAATTGCGGATTCAAGGTCATGCACCGAGAGCTCGCGACAGAGGTCGCGCTGACGGACGGTCGGTTCCGCTTCGTGCCGCTGGTCGCGGCGTCGCTCGGTTATCGCGTCGAGGATGTCGAGGTGACGCATCGCCCACGATCGAAGGGGCGGTCGAGCTTCGGCAGCAACCGTTTCCCCGGAGCGCTCATCGACCTCATCATCACGCTCTGGTTCATTCGCTACCGCTCGCGTCCCGGGCACCTGTTCATTCAGCTCGGGGCCATCTCCGGCGCCGTCGGCGTCGCCATCTGCATCGCCTTGACTTGCATCCGGATCGGTACTGGCTCGATCCAGCACCGCTATCCGCTGCTCGCGCTCGGGGTGCTCTTGATCGTCGTCGGGGTCCAGCTCGGCGCGACCGGCTTTCTGGGTGAGTGGCTCTCGCAGCAGCGGGGAGAGCGCGAGCCGGGGTACCGAGTCGGCTGGCGTTCCTCGGATGCGCTAGCATCGCAGAGCGCGGTCGACGAAGAG
>JAGQRC010000332.1 GCA_020425835.1 Planctomycetota bacterium
GAACCCTCCGATGTTCAGGATGTCGTTCCGTTCCTGCGCCTGCGTCGTCGAGTTTGGCTGAATGTCGAGACAGACGAGCTTCGCGCGGGGATTCCGCGCTTGGAACTTCGCCCACTCCTTCATGGTCTCGGTCGACCCGTATCGACGACCGGCGTCGACCCAGGACTCGTTGTCGGAGACGAAGATGACGAGATCCCCCTTCGCCTGCTCCTGGTTCAACCGCGCCAGCGGTGCGCTCAGGTTCGTTCCGCCGCCACCGATCGACGCGAGCTTCTGGGCATTCATCATCACGGGCATCTTCGGATTCAGGTCGACGTCGACGACCTTTGACTCGAACGGGAGCACCCGCGCCGTCGGGTTCTTCCGAAGAACCGCCGCGGTGACCAACGCCGCGATGTCGATGCACCGAACTGCGCTCGTCGATCCCTTTCGGTGGCCAGTGACGGCGGCCCAGGTCATCGATCCGGAGACATCCGGACAGACGACCACGTCGCCGTCGATGGTCGGCACGTTGGCGATCGACAGCTCCAGGGCATCGTGCAGCGCCTTCCGGATTGGACGCGGGAGATCCCGGTGCGCCGACCACGCCGCGATCAGCAGCTGGTACGGAAGGACCCGACTCGTCGCGATCCGGTCGGAATCGGCGAGCCGGCCTGCGATCCGCCGAACCAACGCCGGGTCCTCGAGCGCTCCGTGACGCAAGTACGTGTTCAGGCTCTGCCGCGTCTCCTGCCAGCTCGCGTTCCGCGCGATCTCCTTCCACGCCCAGGGCGGAAGATCGAGGGCGGTCAACCGCTGGAACGGGACCTTGGGAACCTCGGTCGTCTCCCGACGCATGAACGCCTCGAAGTCTCGGACGACCTGGGGGAGGAGCGCCGCGTCGTGCGGCTTTCCGAGCAGGTATCCGTAGAGCGCCGAACGCGCCGCGCTCTTGGGCTTCGGGTGGACCATCCGAATCACGTCGGCTAGCGACGGGCTGCGCCCGATCGCTCCTCGGAACAGCGCCTCGTCGCTTCGCGACTCGAGCCACCGGAGGATCATCCGTTTCGGCAACGAGCCGAGCGACTTCCGCGCGACCACGCCGCTCCGCATGATCTGCACGAAGTTCCGGAGCATCTTGGCGTCGGTGATCACTCGATCGAACGCCACCGTGAAGTGCGCCGGGCTCGAGACCGACAGCGCGGCGAGCAGCAGCGCCGGCATGTCCTTCATGTGCGCCCGCTCCCTCGCGTAGATCGCCGTTTTCGCGACGAACTCGGGAGTGCACCGACCGCAGAGCGCGAGCACCGCGTCCAGCTGCTCGACGTCCGTCGCATAGAAGGTCCCGTTCAAGCAGCCCGTCGCCGCGTACTGGGCGAGCGCGTGCTCGGGCTCGAGCGCGTAGGCCGGCACGTTCGACGAGTTCCGCGCGTCGGTCCGCGGCAACCGCCGCCCCGGGGTGGATTCGAACAATCGCTTGTTGGCCATGGTGAGTCCTATCCCTTCGTCTTGCCTGACTCGCCCGTCCCCTATCCACTCCCGTGCCGCGCCCCCGATGCACGTGACAGTTGCGTTCCAAATGTTTTCAATATTGTCTCTTACAACTCCGGACTTCCGGCGGACCGTCGAGGCCCGGTGACCTGGGATTCGATCTCTTGATCTCGCATGTAGATCTTGGGATAAACCGGCGGAGGGTGGGTGGCGGTGCAGACGGTGGTGGTCGCGATCCTCGGGAGCCAGCTCGACCGCGGGAGCGGCGAGGGGCGCTGGTCGCGGTGGCGACCGACGGTGTCGATCTGTCAGCACGAGGACCTCGTCGTCGATCGGCTCGAGCTCGCGGTGCAGCCGGCGGACGCCGCGCTCGCGGAGACGGTGATCGAGGACATTCGCGCCGTGTCGCCCGAGACCGAGATTCGACCCCACGCGCTCGAACTCCGGGATGCGTGGGACTTCGAAGAGGTGTACGGCGCACTCTACGGGTGGGCGCGCCAGCTCGATCTCGATCCGTCATCGTCGGACGTCCTGGTCGGCATCACGACCGGGAGTCACGTGCAACAGATCTGTCTCTTCCTGCTGACCGAGTCGCGTCACTTTCCCGGGAGACTCCTCCAGTGCTCCCCGCCCCGACGCAAGTCTCCCGACGCCCTCGGCCGTCTCACGACGATCGACCTCGATCTCTCCCGCTACGACCGTATCGCACGACGGTTCATCGAGGAGCAGGAGGAGAGCCTCGAGTTCTTGAAGAGCGGTATCGCGACGCGCAACGCGCCGTTCAACGCGCTGATCGAGAAGATCGAGAAGGTGGCGATCCGCTCCCGCGATCCGATTCTGCTCATGGGGCCGACCGGCGCGGGCAAGTCGCAGCTCGCGCGACGCATTCACGAGCTCAAGGTGACGCGACACCGCATCGATGGTCACTTCGTCGAGGTGAACTGCGCGACGATCCGAGGCGACGCCGCGATGTCCGCGCTGTTCGGCCACGTCTCGGGCGCGTTCACCGGCGCCTCGCGCGATCGCGCCGGACTGCTGCGGACAGCGAACCGCGGCGTGCTGTTCCTCGATGAGATCGGGGAGCTCGGCCTCGACGAACAGGCGATGCTGCTGCGCGCGATCGAGGAGAAGCGATTCCTCCCGGTCGGGGCCGACCGCGAGGACGAGAGCGACTTCCAACTGATCGCCGGCACCCATCGAGACCTCGGCGACGAGGTGCGCAAGGGCCGCTTCCGGGAGGATCTCCTCGCCCGGATCGATCTCTGGACCTTTCGACTCCCGGCGCTCGCCGATCGTCGCGAGGACATCGAGCCCAACCTCGACTACGAGCTCTCGCAGTTCTCCCGGCGCACCGGGCGGAGACTTTCGTTCAATCGCGAAGCGCGAGAGCTCTTCCTCGAGTTCGCGACGAAACGGTCATCGACCTGGAGCGGCAACTTCCGTGACCTGAACGCCGCGATCAACCGCATGGGAACCCTCGCTTCGGGAGGACGCGTGAGCGCCGACGTCGTGCGGGAGGAGATCGCTCGACTGCGCGAGGGTTGGAGGCGGGGACCCGCCCCCGACCGGACGGCGGACTCCGTCCTCCGCCGTGTACTCACCGCGGACGAGATCGACGCGCTCGATCGCTTCGATCGCGTCCAACTCGCCGAGGTCCTCCGAGTGTGTGGTTCCACCGAGTCGCTCTCCGCCGCGGGCCGCGAGCTCTTCTCGGTGTCGCGGCTGAAGAAGCAGTCGTCGAACGACGCCGATCGGCTCCGCAAGTACCTCGCGCGCTTCGGGCTCGATTGGAAGCGGGCCCACTCGACGAGCCACTGAGCCCGACGCTTCTCGCTGGCGGGAACGTCTCGATTTCGAACAGCGACCCCCGCGATCCCGATCACACATCGAAAGGCGAGTTGATCCGCCGAGGAGAGACCCCATCATGAGGAGCACGGGCTCATGGAAGAGGAAACACTCCCGGGGGGAGCGAACCTGGAGGTAGGAATGCACACGAAGATCTGGAGTCTCTGGATCGGTCTCGCGTTCTTCGGCGGAGCCCACTCCGCGCTGGCGCACTGCCAGCTCGACGCCCCGAACGGCGGAGAGTCGTTCCAAGTCGGGGACAACGTCTCGATCGAATGGCACGTCACCATCCCGCACGATCTGCTCGCGTGGAATCTCTGGTACTCGACCGAGTCCGACGCTGGACCGTGGATCGAGATCGCCACCGGTCTCCCGGCGGAGAGTCCCGCTGTGGGCGTTCCGCACTTCTACGACTGGACGATCCCGAGCGAGGCCGCCGGCTCGACGGTTTGGGTGCGCGTGATGATGGACAACGGCACTCTCGACTACTTCGACGAGAGCGATGCGCCGTTCACCATCATCGATCCGACCCCGGCAGTGACCTTCGTGCGCGGCGATGCGAACGGCGACGGCGGGATCAACGTCGGTGATCCGGTCGCGATCCTCGCTCAACTCTTCGAGCCGTCGCCGCCGACGCTCCCGTGCGATGATGCGGCGGATACCAACGGCGATGGCGCGATGGACATCGCCGATGCAGTCTACGCGCTGAGCTACCTCTTCCTCACCGGCAGCCCAGAGCCGCCCGCCCCGTTCCCGGACTGCGGCGTCGGCCCCGGCATCGGGGCGCTCGGCTGCGCGAGCTCGATCTGCACGCCCTGAGCGCGGTCGTTCCAGCCCAGCCCGACTGACGGTGCGGCTCCGGCCGCGCCGTTCGTCGCGGAGTCCGGGAGCGAGCTCTTCGGTTCCGCGGCAGCCCGTCGGATCGTATCCCGCGTCGGCATCAGAACTCGACGAAGAGCCGCTCCCCCGCGGCGACCTCGACCTCTCGAGCGTCCAACAACACGTCGTCGTCCCACAACGTGACGCGATAGCGCCCCGGTTCGACATCGACCATGTCTCGCCCAGGTCGGTGGCGCTGTCGTGTCCAGTACGCCGATACAGGGGACGCGGCGGCCGGCTCGACGCCGAAGCGACTCGTCCATCGCTCCCCCGGGACCATCGCCGACACCTCGACCATCGCCGAAAGGGCGGGGTGGTACGACGCGGGTTTCGCGCGACCCGCTCGGTCCACGTGGAAGAAGAACGGGACTCGGCCCGCGGCTCGGATCACTCCCTGCCCGGTCTCCCCGACCGGCCATTCCAGTGCGATGGGATCGCTCCCCGCGAGGCTCAGTCGACTCACTTCACCGGAAGGATCGATCAGTTCGGCGACGGCTCCGGCGGGCAGGGTTCCCTGAATGCTCAGCGACGAGGTCGACCGGAACTCGAGTGAGAACTCGGAGTCGCGGTCGACGAAGATCTCACGGGGCGCGAGGATCGACCCGCCCGAGTTGCCGATCGAGACTCGATACGGACCCGCGGGAACTCCGACGAAGCGACGAACGTCGCCGAGCGGCGCTGGTTGAGTGCTGGCAGACGTTCGCGATCCGTCGAGAGCGGTGAGCCGAATCTCCGGATCCTCGTTCAGCCGCCGGGACACCGGCGGCAGATTCAGCGACACGTCGAAACCGACGTATTCGAGCTCGAGCTCGCAATCCGGGTGAATCGGAATCGTACCGAGATCGATCCGAACGGTAGG
>JAGQRC010000333.1 GCA_020425835.1 Planctomycetota bacterium
CCGCACGTTCCCCGGCCAACGGTAGCTCTGGAACGCCTCCATCACCGGCGCTTCCACCTCGCGCGGCGCCACGCCGTACGATCGGGCGAAGGACTGCTGGAAGTAGTCGACCAAGAGCGGGATGTCGTCGACGCGCTCGCGCAACGGCGGCACGTCGACATTGACGACGTTGATTCGCCAGTAGAGGTCGGAGCGGAACCTCTTCGCCTGGACCAACGCCTGAATGTTCTGGTTGGTGGCGGTGATGACCCGAGCCGAGACGCGGACCGGTCGCGTGCTACCGACCGGGATGACCTCGCGCTCCTCGAGTGCACGGAGGAGTCGTACCTGGAGGTCGAGGTCGAGTTCGGTGATCTCGTCGAGGAACAACGTGCCGTTCCCGGCGGCAACGAACATGCCTTCCTGGTCGGCAATGGCTCCGGTGAAGGATCCGCGCTTGTGGCCGAACAGTTGGCTCTCCAAGAGGTTCCGTGCGAGCGCCCCGCAGTTCACCGGGACGTATGGCGACTTGACCTCCGCCACGTCTCGGAGGTGCTTGAGCTCGGGCTCGGAGAGTCCATCCGGGAGCTTCATCTCGATGCTCCGGCGATGGATGGCCCGCGCAATCAACTCCTTGCCGGTTCCCGGTTCTCCCTGGATCAGGACGACCACCGGTCTCCCCGCGACAGCCTCGATGTCGGCGAAGATCTGTCGCATACGCGCATTGCTCCCGATGATGTCGGCGAACCGCCCGCGCTTGCGGACCTGCGCGGAGAGTCGAAAGACCTCGGCACGCATCGCGCGCTCTTCGAGGCGCTTCGAGACCTTGACCAGAAGCTCCTCGGGGCCGAGCGGCTTCATGAGGAAGTCCACCGCTCCGATCCGCATCGACTCGACAGCCTCCCGCACCGTGCCGTGGGCAGTCAGGATGACCACCGGCAGATTTGGCCACTCCTTCAGGACCTCCCGCGTGAGGTCCAACCCGTTCATCTTGGGCATCCGCATGTCGGTGATGAGGAGATGGATCGGCTCGCGTCGCAGGATCGCCAGCGCCTCGGCCGCGGACGGCGCTGTGACGACCTGGTATCCCTCGAGCAACAGCACTTGGCTCAAGCTCTCGAGCACATTGGCGTCGTCGTCGGTGATCAGGATCCTCTGAGCTGCGGGTGCGATCATCGTTCCCCCCCCAGGGTTCGCAGCGGAAAGGCGACCTCGACCGCAGGGCTAGCGGCCCACCGATCATCGGGTCCGACCACGAGGCGGGCACCGACCCGTCGCGCGTGCTCTGCGGAGCGGTGGAACTCGGTCGCGCTGGGACCCGGCGCCGCTCCGACCGCGCGCGCGGTGGACAATGAGGGAACGAAGCGGACGTGGGCCTCGGGAGCTCCCACGTTGAGCGGGAACTCGACTCGAAGTACCGCGCGCTCCGGCAACGACTCCAGGTAGGTTCTGAGGATCTCGAGGACGAGCAATCCGGTGTCGGTTCGCGATGTCGACAGCCAAACCGACTCCGGCACCGGGTCCCACTCGAGGTCGATGAGCGCCTTGACGAACGCATTGCCGACGAGCGGGCGGAGGGACTCAGTCACCAACGAACCGAGTTCCACCGGCAGACTTCCTTCGTCGTCTCGATCCGGCGCGGCGAAGTCCGCGAACGCGCGAATCTGCTCGGAAGCGATCCGGATCCCTTCCCCCGCGCGACCGAGGACGTCGCCGACGGAACTCGCCAAGCCGGGGTCGACCCTCTCGACCAACCGGCGTAACGCGAACGCGGAGCTGGAAACGACGGTCAGTTGGTTCCGAACGCTGTGGACGACGCCCGGGGCGTAGGTCCGGACCAGCTCGACCGCTCGATCCCGGGCCGTATCCGACTCGAGAAAGAGGACCAGAGTCGAACCGTCGGGAAGTCGTCGTCGAGCGACCACGAGAGCGACGGCGCCACGACCCGGGCTGTCGACTCGGACAGCCACCGGCCGTGATGAGTCTGTCCCCGGCGCGAGCGGCACGATCGCGTCACCGCCGACAGTCGACGAGAGGTCGGGGACCCAGTCGGGATCTTCGACGGGTCCACCCCAGAGCTCGCGCAGAGAGGGATTGCTCCAACGAACCGTCGGCTCGGGTTCCGACGCGAGGACGAGAGCCGGCCCCGGCCAGCTCTCCAGGACAGCCCGAGCGGTGTCGTCACCGGCGGTCGCCCGATCGATCACAGCCTCAGCCCTTCGCAAGACGCCTCCAATGCCAGACCGGCATCGAACGCGACCACCGCGACGGCTCGAATCTCGACGGGCGAGATGCAATCGTGGGGTGGAGAACGTCGACTGTCGGGGTCCGGCGAAGAGATCCGCGCAGCGGCGGGCTCGTGTCGAGCGCGTCGGATCAGCTACCAGAGTCGGACGGCAAGAAAAACTCGGAGAAAACCGGAGAGCCTTGACTCGAAACCGGTTAGCCGCTCCCCCAGGCGGGTCCGGCGGCGGACAGTCTAGGCGAAATGTGCTACAAAAAGAAGCACTATTATCGCGGGGCTCGGATCCGAGCAGTGTGCGACGGAATTCAGCTCGGTAATTCAGCCGACTCCAGTGCCACACGTCGAGCTTCGACGGGCACGTCCCTCGGGGTTGAAGGAGACCGGGCCGACGGAGACCGATCCCGGATCACGCTCGGCGTTGCGCCGAAGCGGATCCGGGCTCGGACCACACCACGTAGACCGTCGGGCCCGGTCCTGGAGATTCAGCGAAGAAAGGAGAGGAGGGCATGGAACGATCCGGTGCTCTTCAACGAAGTAAGCTTCCCCATGGCTCGTCCGGCCCCCTCCCCAGATTTCAAATCAGACAGGCGAACTTTTCCTCTTCCAGCACACCAAGACAACAACAGAAAACCCGCCTGCCTGAACTCGGTTTTCCTTTTCGCGGAGCGAGACCCGGACTGCCGGCGGTGCCGTGCCCGTTTCTCGATCCAACCTAGCGTCCGATGGACTCGTGCAACGTTCCAGGGCGAATCTTTGGCGCTGGCCCGAGGCATTGCCGAGAAGCGACAGCGCGCGTTCGACCGAGAGCGACCAGCGGCACTTGCAGAACTTCGGTTCCGCGGAGGCGGATTCGGGACGCGACGATCGCGGCAACTCGGTACGATCCGCGCCTCTCCGCGCGCCGTCGTGGCGCGGGAGACGCGAGCCGACGCAGACGACGGGAGACTCCGGGAGAATGTGCGGATTCATCGGATTCCTGAGCGGAACCGAGCTGGCGGCACCGGCCATGTACGAAGGGCTGCTCTGCCTGCAGCACCGAGGACAAGATGCGGCCGGGATGGTGACCTTCGACCAGAGCTTTCACCTCAAGAAGGGGAATGGACTGGTCCGGGACGTCTTCACCGCCAAGAACATGAATCGTCTCCGGGGAACCATCGGAGTCGGGCACGTCCGCTATCCGACGATTGGCGCCGGGGACCAGGAAGACGCCCAGCCATTCACCACGGCCTACCCCTTCGGGCTCGCCATCGTCCACAACGGCAACGTGACGAACTACGGAGAACTTCGTCGACAGCTCAGCGCGAACAAGACCCTCTTGAACTCCTCGTGCGACGTGGAGGTGCTCCTCCACGTGATGGCGATCGAGTTGGCGCGCGCAGAGCACGCGGAGCCGACGCCGGAGCTGCTGTTCGGGGCGATCCGAGCGATGTTCCGACAGGTGAAGGGGTCGTACTCGGGAGTCCTCCAGATTGCAGGCTACGGCCTTCTCGCGTTTCGCGATCCTTTCGGCATCAAGCCCTGCGTCTTCGGTCGGCGTGTGAGTGAATCCGGTCAGGTCGACTACGCGGTCGCCTCCGAGAACGTCGCGCTCGACGTCATGGGGTTCGGCGCTTGGCGCGATCTCGCGGCGGGAGAGGCGGTCCTGCTCCGATCCGGGCAGGAGCCCGTGTCCGAGCAGTGCGGCGATCGCGAGCACCACCCGTGCATCTTCGAGCACGTCTACTTCGCCCGACCCGACTCGGTTCTCGACGGGATCAGCGTCTACGAGACGCGTCGCCGATTCGGCGAAAAGCTCGCGGCTCGCATCCGCGAACTCGATCTCGAGATCGACGTGGTGATCCCCGTGCCGGACTCGGCTTGCACTGCCGCGGGAACGCTGGCGCGCTCGCTGGGCGTCGAGTACCGCGAGGGGCTGGTGAAGAACCGGTACATCGGGCGCACGTTCATCATGCCGGACCAGGCTCGTCGGACGACCAGTATCCGGCGCAAGCTCAACGCGATCCCCCTCGAGTTCGAGAACAAGAACGTGCTCCTGGTCGACGACAGCATCGTCCGAGGGAACACCAGCCGGAAGATCGTCGAGCTCGCCCGCGACGCCGGCGCGAAGCAGGTCTACTTCGCGTCATGCTCCCCACCGGTCTGTCACCCGTGCGTCTACGGAATCGACATGGCGACCCGCAAGGAGCTGGTGGCGCGCGACCGAACGGTCGAGGAGATCGCGAAGTCGATCGGAGCGGACTTCCTCATCTATCAAGGGCTCGACGATCTCGTCGCCGCCGCGCAGGAGGGCAACCCCAAGCTCGGTCATTTCTGCACGGCCTGCTTCGACGGACAGTACCCAACTCAGGACATCACGCCGGAGATGTTCGAGGCGCTCGAGAACGAGCGACTCTGCGTTCGCGACTGACGCCCGAGCAGTGCGGCCGCAACGCGCGGACAACGTGTCGGGAGAATGGGTGGTCGGTAGCCGTCCCCGTCCCTGAGATGCGCCCCGTCACGCGGTGCCCGGGCCGCCGCGTCGCGCGGACCTTTCCGATCACCGCCCCTCTCTCCCCGAGCGAGGGTGCGACCACGTCAGCGCGCGCCGGCCGAAGCCCCGGAGCCGTCGTGCCCTGCGGCCCGCCGCCCACCGCCCCTTCAGGAGCGTCGCCCAAGAGCCCGAGTCGACATGAGGCGCCACACCGACGCCTCCTGCGAGGCGGTGCGGGCTGGGCCGCCGGCCAACGCCCTCCGCCTTCCCGACACCCGCCCCGCCGGCGCCCCAGCCCCACTTGGCCCAGCCTCCCCGAGCGCGTAGAATCCGCGCGCCTGCCCGGGGT
>JAGQRC010000334.1 GCA_020425835.1 Planctomycetota bacterium
TCTACATGATGGCCGGAGAGTCATCCTGTGATCTCCACGCCGCCGTCCTCTTGCGCCCCGTCCATCGGCGTGACCCGACGATCCGGTTCCGAGGCCTCGGCGGAGAGCGCATGCTCGAAGCGGGCGTCGACATCCGAGAGAACCTCGTCGAGAGATCCGTGATGGGATTGCGCCGGGTCCTGCTCGAAATGGGCCATCTCATCGACCTCGCCGCGAGGTTCGTCGAGGAGATCGACCGCGACCCGCCGGACGCGGTGCTGCTCGTCGACTATCCCGGCCTGAATCTCAATCTGGCGCGCATGGCGAAATCACGGGGCATTCCCGTGATCTACTTCATCTGTCCGCAGGTCTGGGCGTGGGCCCCGTGGCGGATCCGTCGGATCGCTCGACGCACCGACCTCCTTCTCGTCATCTTGCCTTTCGAGGAGCCCCTCTACCGACCGTATCGGCCCGAGACGTTCTACGTCGGCAATCCCGTCTTCGACCATCTCCAAGAGTTCGAGCATCGTGCTCGTTCGGGAGCGCTCCCCGCGGAGCGACGCATCCTTGCGTTGTTTCCGGGAAGCCGGCGCCAGGAGGTCGAGGAGTCGCTGCCCGCACTGCTCGACACGGCTCGCGCTCTCGTGGAGGAGCACGATCTCGAAGTCGTCGTCTCCTGCCAACGGGAGAGGTTGCGTAGCGTCGTGGAGGCGGCGGTGGAGCAGATCCTCCCGAGAGCGCACGTGTTCACCGGGTCGTCGGCCGAATTGCAGAGCGCGAGCTTCCTGTCGCTGGTGGTGTCCGGCACCGCGACGCTCGAACAGCTCTTTTTCGCCGTCCCGATGGTGGTGGTCTACCCGGTCCGCGCTTGGGAACGGTGGGCGTTCCGATACTTGTCGGTGACGCCGTTCGTGGCGTTGGCGAACCTCTTCGCCGGGGAAGCGCTCTTTCCCGAGGTGCTGTTCGCCGCGGGTGAGGAGGGACGAATCCTCGAGGCGGCGCGCCCGCTGGTCGCGGGGCCGCAGCGCGACGCACTGGTCCAACGACTGCGCGAGGTGAAGGCGGAGCGACTCCATCCCGGCGCCACGGAGCGCGCAGCCGAGCGCGTCCTCCAGTTCCTCGACGCTCGTCGGAGCCCCCGCTGAGGCTCTTCCCCGAGACACGGTTCGCGGATCGGCGATGACGGAGGGGGGCTCCTGAGGTACGCTCGACTCGCAGGTCCGCGCGGAAATCCGCTCGGGCTCGCGCACGAGACGGAGAGCCAGCAAGCGATCGGGGAGCGGGATGGTCTACTTCGGAGAGCGACGTTTCAAGAAGACGAGCAGTGGCGCCGAGGCGCCCGAAGTGCGTCGAGTCCTCGTGCCCGTGTTGATCCTCGGGGGCTTGGTCGTGATCCTGGTCGTCGTCGCGAAGTACGGGCTGAAGGATGCGAAGGAGCGTCGCGTCCAGGTCCACTTGCCGGATCGGTCACCGGCGGCTTCCGCCCCGGTCGGCCCGGCGGGCGATGTCGAAACATCGAAGGCTTCACCGGTGGGTGAGGACCTCCCGACTCCGATCGGGGTCGTCGACCCACCGGAGTTCGCGCCGTTCCCGGATCCGCAGCCCTTCGTGACCGATGACGAAGTGCTTCGCGAAGTTCGCGATGGGGCACTCGACGGCGAGGGCAAGATCATCCACGAGGGGCTCGGGTCCGAGCGCCGCGCGATCGCGTACCTGCTCCACCGGTTTCGCGCCGGCCCGCAGATTCCGTCGACGACGGAGCTCCCGAAGTGGCCCGACGCTTACCGAGATCGTGGGGACGAACTCCGCGGTAAACGCTTCGTTCTCGATCTCGTGATCGACGAGGATGCTCTGCTCGAGCCGCTGGACCCGAATCCATCAGGAATCGACCGCTACTTCGATGTGTTCGGGCACGACGAGGACCAACACATCCACCGTGTGATCTTCGCCGTGCGGGATCGCTACTTCGGGATGGGCGATCGCGTCCGGGTCGAGGCGGACTACCTGCGCCTCCACATGTACCAAGCCGGGCAGGTCGTCTCGGTACCGATGTGGGTCGCCTATCGCATGGGACCGGCGCCAGCCCCGACCCTCGCCTTGCGCTGGGAGCCCGTCGCGTGGGTCGCCGTGATCGGCGGAGTCGCGATCCTCGTCGTCTGGGGGATGGTCGTGCTTCAGGGTGGCCTCGGAGGTCGACCCCCGCGTCGGTTCAAGATGGGGGCCAACAAGTCCTGAGCCGCCGTCGGACCATCGGATTTCGCCATCCTCGCCGCCATCGACACCGCGAGGATTCGCTGGCACCGGGGCGCGACCACGGTTGCAATGTCGCGATCCCTCGCGGACGTCGTGTGGCCGCGGGAATCCGCGAGAGGAGTCTTCCGATGTCACGTCACCGGTTCACCCGGATCGCCTCTTCCCTGGGCGTCTCCGTCCTGATGTTCTCTGCCCTGATCATCTCGCCGGGTTGCGAGGCCAAGGTCTCCGTCCAACACTCGACGACGGTCTCACCGAAAGCCTCTCCCGCGCTGGCGTCCGATCCGTCGACTCCCGTCGAGCCGAGTGAGGACGAGGCGGCGACCATCCGCCGCGAGGTCGAGACCCTCGGTCCCGCGTTGACCGATCTCAAGACGGAGTTGAAGGAGAGCCGGTCGAAGCTCACCCCCGAATTGGTGGGCAGGCTCCTCGAGAAGATCGACGCCGTCGAGACTCGGCTCCAGGGTCTCGATGCACGATTGGGCGAGCTCGAGGCGCAAGGCGCCGAGAACCATGAGGATCGCTGACCAACGATCCCGTCCACCGCACCCCCGATCCCCGGTGTCGCGTGACCGACACTGAGCCGCCGTCGGGATCGTCGTCGGGGGGTGGAGCCGGGGCGGGTGATCCGGATCCGGCCGCCGGCTCGGTTCCCCCGAGCAGCGCCGCAGACGAGATCCACGATGGCAATCTGAGCCGAGAGATCCTTCGTCTCGCGATCCCCGCCGCTCTGCAGAACCTGCTGCAGACCGCGATGTTCTGGGTCGACACGACGATGCTCGCGAGCTTCGCGCAGAGCGCGTTCCGCGACCCGGAACTCCAGGCGGTCCCGTTGGCGGCTCTCGCGGTCGTCGGGCCGATCGTCTGGTCCCTGACGGTGATCGCCACCCTGACCGCGGTCGGCGCGACGGCGCTGGTCGGCCGAAGGATCGGCGAAGGACGCCCGGATGAAGCGCGCGAGATCGTCGGCACGGCGGCGATCCTGTCGTTGGCCATCGGCCTCGTGGTCGTCGTCCCGGGGACCTTGGGCTCCGACGCGCTGGTCGAGGCGCTCTTGGCCATTTCCCCGCGGGAGCGCGTTCCGGGGCTGGCGGAGGCGGCTTCGGCGTACCTCTGGTGGTTTGCGCTGCTGTTTCCGTTTCGCGCCCTCGCGTTGACGCTCGAAGCGGCTCTCCGGGGTGCCGGTGACACGAAGACGCCCATGTTCGGGGGCGTCGTCGCGAACATCGGCAACTTCGCCACGAACGCCGTGTTGATCTTCGGACTCTGGGGGGCACCCCGGCTCGGAGTGGAAGGGGCGGGCGTCGGTATCGCGGTCGCCTCGGTGACCGAGGCCGCGTTCCTGATCTTCATGCTCGCCCGAGGTCGCAGCGCACGCCTGGAAATGCGGACCGCGGACTTCGTCCGCTTCTCGCGTCGGTGGGCTCGGGACCTGATTCGAGTCAGCCTCCCCGCGCTCGTCGACGCTGTGATCTTCCATGTCGGGTTCATGGTGTACCAGCTGGCGATCCTCTCCCTCGACGGGACCCAGATCGCAGCGCACCGAGTGGCGATCACCGTCCAATCGGCGGCGTTCATGCCGGCGGCCGGCTTCTACGCCGCCGCGGCCTCACTCTCCGGTCGCCTGCTCGGGGCGGGCAAGGCGGAGCTCGCAGTGGTGGCTTCCCGTCGGAACGCGATCTTCGGGACGATCTCGATGCTCCCGATCGTCGCGTTGTTCCTCTTGGCGGCGCACCCCCTCGCGCTCGTGATCGGCCAGAACCCTGCGGTCGCCGAGGTCGCCGCGCGCTGTCTGCGGATCGGAGCTCTCGAAGTACCGTTCCTCCTGATCACCGAGTCGCTCCGGGGAACGCTGCGCGGGGCGGGGGAGACCCGGCAGCCCGTCCTCGTCACCCTCGTCGGGACTTGGGGCGTCCGGGTGCCGCTCTCCTGGTTGCTCGTTCGCTCACTCGGTTGGGGGTTGGTCGGGATCTGGGTGACGACGGTGATCGACTGGACCGTCCGAGCGATCATCGCGATCGGGCTGGTGCGCGCCGGTGGCTGGCGGCACCGGCGCGTCTGATCGGCCGCCGCGCGATCACGATTCCGTCAACGCTCGCAGACCTTGGAGCGCAGGAAGTCTCGGTTCATCTCCGCGATGAACTGCACGGGGATCTCCTTCGGGCAGGCCCCCTCGCAATCGTAGGTGTTGGTGCAACCGCCGAAACCCTCCGCGTCCATCCTCGCCACCATGGAGCGGACGCGACTCGCTCGCTCGGGTTGGCCCTGCGGGAGGTGTGCGAACTGCACCACCTTGGCCGAGACGAACAGCATGGCCGAGGCGTTCTTGCACGCCGCGACACAGGCGCCGCAGCCGATGCACGCCGCGGCCTGGAACGCGACGTCGGCCTCGTCCTTACCGATCGGAAGAGCGTTGGCGTCCGGCGCCCCGCCGGTGTTGACCGAGACGTAGCCCCCGGCCTGCACGATCCGATCGAACGATGACCGATCGACCACGAGATCCCGGACGACCGGGAACGGCCCCGCGCGCCAGGGCTCGACGGTGATCCGGGACCCGTCCCGGAACTGGCGCATGTGGAGCTGGCACACGGTCGTGCCGCGCTCGGGGCCGTGGGCGACGCCGTTGATCATGAAGCCGCAGGACCCGCAGATCCCCTCGCGGCAGTCGTGATCGAAGGCGATCGGCTCGCTGCCCTCGGCGATCAGCCGCTCGTTGACGACATCCAGCATCTCCAGGAACGACATGTCCGGATTCACCTCCGGCGCGTCGTAGGACTCGAGCCCTCCCGGGGCGTCC
>JAGQRC010000335.1 GCA_020425835.1 Planctomycetota bacterium
CTCGCCGATCGTGTGCACGAGTTCCTCGACGGTCGCCGCGACCGGATCCGCCGTCAGCAGCGAGCACGAGCCGAGCTGTCCCTCGCCCGCGAGCGTCTTCGAGCGTGCGAGGAGACCGAGGGGCGTTCGCGAGAGCTCGCGTCCGAGCTGGAGCTCGTCGCTCCGGTTCCGTGGGCATCGACCGAGGAGAAGTCGCGCTTCTGGGAGGCCGAGGACCACTACGAACGCACCCTGGAGTCCGCGGAGCTGCACCGTGAGCGCGCGCTCCAACACTTGTTGCGTGCGCGCGAGGACGCGCCCGAGGACCCGGAGATCCGGGACGCCTTGACCGAGGTCTACCTCGAACGGCTCGATCGGGCGGAACTCCTCGGCGATCGCTTCCAACAGCGCTTTCTCGAGACACAGCTCCGAGGTCTCGATCTTCCGAACCTCGAGGAGCTTCTCGAGGGAAAGGGCTCGTTGTCCATCCGGGTCGAGCCGACGCCGACCCGCCGGACGCTCGCGCCGCTGGTCGAGCAGCATCGCGTCTGGGTTCCTGCGGAGGAGGAGCGCATCGAGCTCCGCGACGCGGGTGCGATCGCGCTGGCGCAGGGACGCTACGAGCTCCGCGTGGAAGCGGAAGGCCGTCGTCGCATCCTCGTTCCGGTCCGCATCCGTCGCCGTGCGACGGTCGAGCTCGATCTTCGTTTGCGCACCGACGATGACATCGGTGCCGAGTTCGTGCAGATCCCGGCGGGTTCGTTCGTGATGGGCGGGGACGACGAGACCTTCCAGTCTCACCCGCGACAAGTCCGCGATGTCGGAGAGTTCGCGATCGCGCGCTACCCGATCACCTTCGAGGAGTACCGCGAGTTCGTGCAGTCGGTCGCCGACGTCGATCCGGAGGAAGCCGAACCGTTGCTGCCTCACGTCTCCGAGAACCGCAACGTGTGGGGGATCGACGATGGCCGGGTCCTCTACTTCGAGACCCGACGGAACTGGCCCGTTTTCGGAGTCGACTTCGAGCAGGCCCAGCGCTACTGCCAGTGGCGGTCCCAGCGCGACGGTCGGCGCTATCGGCTCCCCACCGACGAGGAGTGGGAGAAGGCCGCCCGCGGCACCGATGAGCGGATCTTCCCCTGGGGAGACCGGTTCGACGCGAGCTTCTGCAAGAACGCCGAGTCGACCGAGGGAAAGGCGCAACCCGAAGCGGTCGGCGCCTACCCGATCGATTGCTCACCCTACGGTGTGCGCGACATGGCCGGCGGCATCCGGGAATGGTGTGATTCCTGGTACAGCGAGAAGGACGGGCAGCGGCTCGTCCGCGGGGGATCGTGGAACTTCACCTCGATCGGCGCGCATTGCGCCTACCGGATGGGATGCGCGCCTCATGTCGCCTATCCGTTCATCGGGTTCCGGATCGTCCACGACTTCGGCTGAGCGGATCCGTCGTGTGGATTCGCCGGTTTCCCACCGATAGACTGGGAGGCGTCGAGTTCCGGAGACGGCCGGGCCCGGTGTCCGGCTCAGCCCCTTCTCGGCTGCGACGCGTCTTCGGCACGTCCGCCGGGAGAGTCTTCTCCGAGGAACAGTCTCTCGGACGTAGTGCTCCCTGGGACGCAGTGCTCCCTCGGACGCAGTGCTCCCTCGGGCGAAGGAACCGCACGGTGAACCCCGCCTTCCGACGAACCACGACCTGGCTCACACTCGGAGCGGTCTTCGTCTGGAGTCTGGAACTCTGCTGCTGCACGTTCGGCTCGTCGTGCTGCGCTTCGGAATCCGTGTGCTGCGCCCCTGCCGCGGGTGGCTCCTCCCGTCCGGCGTCGTCCCAGGCCGCCTCGGGTGGACCCGCCGAACGGCATTGCTGCTGTCACCGAACCGAATCCTCGTCGGAACGTGGCGATGCCACTCCCGCCGTTCGATCGGGAAAGACGCTCCGCGAGTGCCACTGCCCGAAGCGATCGGTCGCCGAAGTGGCCCCCGAGGTCGGCGCCGAGGTCAGCCCGGTCGATGTTCGCGATCTCGTTCCGGAGCCGACCCCGACTCGGATGCCGTCGGTCGCGTTCGCGATCGAGCTCGACGGCTCTCCCCGCGTTGCGCTCGAACCCTCCCGCGGACCCCCTCCCGCCACCGGTCTGTCCTGACCGTTCCTCCCCTCGACATCGTCACCCGGTGAGTGCGTGCCGCCGTCGCGGACGTCCACCGCTCGGTCCGACTCCATCGGTGTCTCGGGTGATCCGTCGTCACTCATCGCGTCGTCGATGGCCTTCGACTTCGGAAGACCCGGGGCGCCACAGCCTCTGAGGATGACATGTTCCCTCTACTCTCCCGAGCTCGCGCCGGTGGCGTGGCGTTGCCGGTCCTCGCAACGATCGCGGTCGGTTGTGCCCAGCCTCCGACTCGGCCCGAGGCGGTCCGCGAGCCCGTCCCGGTCCGTGTCGATCCGATGCGGGTCGAGGGGAGTGCCTCGCGGAACGAGGTGCTCGCCACGGTCGACGACTACCTCGCCTACGCGCTCGAGCACAACCCCGCGGTGGGCGCGGCCGTCGAGCACTGGCGAGCGCGGGCCGAACGCGTTCCGCAGCTCGGGGCGTGGTCCGATCCGCAGCTGACCATCGGCTACTTCCTCGAGGAGGTGCAGACTCGCACGGGTCCGCAGGAGGCGAAGCTCGGGTTGCGCCAAGCCGTGCCCTGGCCCGGTCTGCTCGGCGGCCGGGAAGAGGCGGCCGCTGCCGAAGCGCGCGCTGCGTGGCGTCGGCTCGAGGCGTTGCGTTGGTCGATCGTCGAACGAGTGCGGGTCGCGCTCCACGAATTGCGGTATCTCGATCGCTCGATCGAGATCACCGGCCGGAATCTCGAGCTGCTCCGTTCCTTCGAGTCGGTGATCCGAACGCGGTACCGTGTCGGGGAGGGATCCCATCCGGCGTTGATTCGCGCACAGGTGGCGCTCGGACAGCTCGATGACCGATGCCGACAGCTCGAAGAGTTCCGGCCGACCCTGGTCGCCGAGCTCAACGCGCTGCTGGGGCGCGGAGCGGGCGCGATCGATCCGGTGCCGGAGCTCTCGGACGCCGTCATCGACGTCGAGCTCGAGCGACTCACCGAGCGAGCTCGGGACCAGAACCCGGGGCTCCTCGCGCTTCTCGAGGAGATCGATGCCCAGCGACGACTCGAGGACGTCGCTCAGCGATCCGGGTACCCGAGCTTCATGGTCGGGGTCGACTACATCTTCACCGGGAGCGCCGTCAACGGCGGCACCCGCGGGAGCGGCGACGACCCGGTCCTGCTGACGCTCGGTGTCGACCTGCCGATCGCGCGGTCGAAGTACCGCGCCGCGCGTCGGGAAGCGACGGCGCGTCGGGTCGCAGCGACGCACGATTGGAACGACGAGCGCAACCGACTGGCCTCCGCGGTCCAGCGCGGGTGGTTCGAGCACCACGACGCGGACCGGAGAGCCCGTCTCTACGCCGGGGCTCTGGTTCCCAAGGCGACCGAGTCGCTGGAGGCGTCGCTGGCCGGCTTTCGTTCGGGCACTTCGACCTTCCTCGACGTTCTCGATGCGGAGCGCACCCTTCTCGAGTTCGAGCTCGAGCGCGAGCGCGCCCGAGCGGACCGTGCCCAATCGTTGGCGCGGCTGAACACCTTGGTCGGCGGTCGTCTCGGGACGCGAGACGCCGACGCATCGGAGGATCGATGACCTCGCCTCGCACCCCACTCCACGACTCGCTCAGCTGGATCTGGCATCACTGCTCCGCGTTCTTCGGGGTGGTCCTGATCATCCTGGCCCTGGTGATCGGATATCGATGGGGACGATCCGACTCGACCGGAACTCCACTCCCCACACCGTCCACCGCGGCCGAATCGACGCCGAAGCTCTACACCTGCTCGATGCACCCTTCGGTTCGTCTGTCGGACCCGAATGCGAAGTGTCCGATCTGCTTCATGGACCTGATTCCCGTCGCGGACGATGGGGGAGGGCCGGGATCGGCGCAGCGCCTGACGCTCTCGCGGGAGGCGGCTGCTCTCGCCGACATCGAGACGGCCCGGGTCGGACGGTACTTCCCACGCGCTGAAGTGCGGTTGTTCGGCAAGGTGACCTACGACGAGACCTCGGTCGCGCGTCTGACGTCCTACTTCCCCGGGCGCGTCGAGCGACTGTTCGTGAACTACGTCGGGATCCCGGTGCGTCGAGGGGATCACCTCGCCGAGCTGTACAGCCCGACGCTGCTGACCGCGTTCGAGGAGCTCCGGCAAGCGCGCGCCGCATTCGAGAAGACGACCGACGCCTCGGCGATCATCCAGCGCACGAATCGAGAGACGTTGGAGGCGGCGCGCGAGAAACTCCGGCTCCTCGGGGTGACTCGCGAGCAGGTCGAGTCGGCGGAGTCCGGCGGGGCGCGGACCGATCGTCTGACGATCTACTCTCCGATCGGAGGGGTCGTCACCCATCTCGCGGTTCGCGAAGGCGACTATCTCGAGACCGGGGAGCCAATCGCCACGGTGGCCGACCTGGGCCATCTCTGGCTCGATCTCGAGGCCTACGAGTCCCAGCTTCCGATGCTGCGCTGGGGTCAGCCGGTCACGTTCACCGTGGAGTCGCATCCCGGGGAGACGTTCGAAGGGCGCATCGCCTTCATCGAGCCGCGCGTCGACGATCGCACGCGCACCGCGATCGTCCGAGTCGCCGTCGACAACACGAACGGTCGACTGAAGCCGGGGATGTTCGCCTCGGCCGTGGTCCGACCCCGGGTCGCCACGGACGGTGCCGTGTTGACGGACGAGCTGGCGGGTCGCTGGGTCAGTCCCATGCATCCGACCATCGTGAAAGACGCGCCCGGGACCTGTGACATCTGCGGAATGGACCTCGTGCCGGCGGAGACGTTGGGGGTCGTCGGCGACCCGACATCCATCGAAGTGCCGCTGGTCGTCCCTCGCTCGGCGGTTCTCTTCACCGGGGTTCGATCGATCGTCTACGTGCGTGTCCCGGGGGAGGAGACGACCTTCGAGGCGCGCGAGGTGCTCCTCGGTGTCCGCGCGGGAGAGCT
>JAGQRC010000336.1 GCA_020425835.1 Planctomycetota bacterium
GTTCATGTGCCCTGCTTTCGTTGGGCGTGTCGCTGGAGCCGATGCGTCGCACCGCCGGGTCACCCGGATGCACCGACTCGTCGTCGCCTCGATCTTTGTCAGCTGTGAACGTTGTCGGTGACCGACGGACCCGGGACGAAGCGCTCTACCGCGACTCCTCCTCTTCCGGGCGGCGACGAGCGACTACGAGCGCGTCGGTCGAAACACGCAGCCAAGTCGGCACCCGCTCGCGAGCGTCGCTCATCGACGTCGAGCCAGGCGTCGCTCGGGTGGTGCTTGCGTGACGGCAGTGGGTGCCGGGATGAGGTGCGGGGACGCACGATTTCCTGTTGCAGGGCCAACTCCAGGAGAGCGGGGGAGGCGTCCGTGACAGTTGCGGCTCAAGGTGCTGTGCTGTTGCGATTTATGGATTTCGACGACCGGCCCGGACCGAAAACGACCCCGGGCGAGAACCTGCCCCGGAGAGATCCCGCTGCGGTGACGACGCGCAACACGTCGTGGACGCGCTTCACGGAGAAGCGCGCTCGCCCGAGTGACGGCCTCGCGGCGCTTTCGAGCGTTCAGACTCTTCGGGAAAGACCCATGAACCCCACACGCCCCCGGGCGACGCGCCCACTGCTCTTCCTCGCGTCCCTGTTGTTTCCTCTCGCGCTCCTGTCGCCGGCGTCGGCGCAACCTTCCTTCATCCGTGGCGACTGCAACGGTGATGTGTCGGTCAACATCTCCGATCCGATCACCATGCTCAGCTACCTCTTCCAGGGCGGCGCCGTCGGTTGCCAGAAGGCCTGCGATGCCAACGACGACGGTCTCGTGAACCTCGGCGACACGATCTACCTGCTCGCCGCAATCTTCTCCGGAGGCACGCCACCGCCGGACCCGTACCCGACGTGCGGGCAGGACCCGACCTCCGATGCGCTCAGCTGCACCACGACGCCCTGTGCGGTGATCGTGCTGCCGTCGGACAACCTCCGCGAGGTCGACGTCGCCTACCTCGGCATCGCGACGGCCGACGAGGGACGACTCGTCTCGGTCACCGGATCGGGCGCGCAGCATCAGCTCACGAGCTGGAGCATCGCTTCCCTGAACGGACTACCGTCGTTGCTGGTCAAGTCCGCACCGATCAACGGTCACCACGCACGCGTCGAGCGGCTCTCCGGGCTGCTGAGCATTGCGGGCGAGCCGCCGTTCGTGAGCGCGGCGATCCGCGCGGACGGCAACCTGTGGGTGTCGAGCCGGCAACTCGAGATGTCCGGCGCGTTCGTTCACCACGGCACCGTCGGCTACGGCTCCAACGCCAATGTCGAAGTGTTGAGCTACGACATCGCCTCGCGCCCCATCTTCTCCGGGTTCTTCCTCTCCTCGAACCAGGTCGTCACTGCGGTGGTGGCCGAGCCGATCGGGGGCGGGCCCCGCTCGCTGCGCATCGTCAGCTGGGGCATCGATGGCGCGACCGGAGCGCTGACCGGTCTCGACGACTCGGGGGACCTCCCGGTCGACTTCCCTCAGACGCTCACACCAGATCAAGCGGCCGTCAGCATCTCGCACATGAACGGGATCCAGTACGTCCTCAACTTCACGAACGACGACGATCGTCTCGAGAACCACTTCTTCTGGGTCGAGAACAACGGATCGATCGTCTACGGCGGGGGTGACGAGGGCGGACAGAACATCCGCGGCACCGCGGGTGTCGACATCGATCAGATGGCGAGCTCCGTGGCGCGCGTCACGAACAGCGGCTTCATCACCGCGAACCGGAATCTCGACGGCACGCTCAGCATGAACGTCTGGGAGCGTCGCGACGAAGGCTTCCTCAACTACGAGCCCTATCAGATCGCCGACGACAGTCTCGACCTCGGCTCGGCGCCGGGAGTGTTCCTGGCCACGCCGCAGCTCAACGACTCGTGGCGGAACCAGGCACGCGAGGGGGATCGGCTGGGTCGGGCCGTCGCGACGGGCGACTTCAACGGCGACGGCTACGCGGATGCCGTGTTCGCGGCGCCCTACCGCGACTTCACCGCCGACGCGGTCGGAGCGATCTACGTGATCCACGGCGACGCGTCCAACGGCATCAACGACAAGGAGTACACGCAGGTCTGGACGCAGAACGACCCGGCGATCGCCGGCGCGCCCGAGGACTTCGATCGATTCGGCGAGGCGCTCGCCGTCGGGGACTTCAACGGAGACGGCAACGACGACCTCGCGATCGGCGTCCCCTACGAGGATGTCGGCGCGACCTCTGCCGGCGGTGCGGTCAACATCATCTACGGGTCTCCGTTCGGCCTGACGTCGTCGGGCGACATCATCCTGACTCAGGAGGATCTCGGTCAGACCTCGGCGGCCTCCGACTTCTTCGGCTTCGCGCTCGCGTCGGGCGACTTCGACGAGGATGGCCGGGATGACCTGGCGATCGGCGCCTACGGTCGCGAAGTCGGCGGTCACACGAACGCCGGCTGTGTCTACGTCGTCTGGGGAGCGGTCGGCGGTCTCACGACCGCAGGTCCGACGATTCTCCACCAGGACACCACCGGAATCTGGGACCAGGTCGAGGACCACGACAACTTCGGTCGCGCCCTCGCAGCGGGCGACTTCAACGGAGATGGCAACAGTGATCTGGTGATCGGCGTTTCCCGCGAGGACATCGGCGCCGTCGTCGACGCCGGCGCGGTCCACGTTCTCTACGGCAGTAGCACCACCGCGACCGGCTTCGGTGCGAACAACTTCATCTCACAGGGTGGCTTCTCCGGAGGCGAGGACATCCACGGTGCCGTCGAGGCGAACGACTACTTCGGGAGCTCCTTCGCGGTCGGCGACTTCAACGACGACGGTGCGGATGACCTGGCGATCGGTGTTCCGGGCGAGGCGGTCGGCGCCCTGAGCGACAGCGGCGCGATCAACGTCCTCTACGGGACCATCTTCGGGCTCACCCACATCAACAACCTGATCATCAGTCAGAACGAGTTCAACCCGACCGGCGGGAGCCTTCCGGCCACCGCCGAGGCGAACGATCTGCTCGGCTATGCGCTGACAGCGGGTGACTTCGACGGCGACGGCTACGACGATCTCATGGCCGGTGCGCCGAACAAGAGCATCCCCGCGATGTGCAACGCGAGTGCGGTCGACAGCGCCGGCGCGGTCTTCGAGATCTTCGGTGGACCGAGCGGTCTGACCTCGTCCGGGAGCAAGTTCATCCACCAGAACGCGTGTGACGCGCCGAACGTGGCGAACGGATCGAGCCAGACCGGGGACGACTACGGCTTCAGCCTGGCCGCCGGCGACTTCAACGCCGACGGCGAGGCGGACCTGATCGTCGGGATCGCCATGAAGGACCGGGAGGATAGCATCGACACCGGAGCGATCCACATTCTGCCGGGTGCGGCCGGAGGCGTGAGTTACGCGCTCGACGAGGAGTGGTACCTCCGCCTTCGCGAGACCGTTCGCGGTCGCGTCACGGACATGACCTGGGAGTCGTTCGGTGAAGGCGTGGGCTCGCTCTACAGCAAGGGCAGTTTCCTCGATCCGATCCACGTCGCCAGCGTGACCAAGTGCATGACTCTCCTTCTCGCCGTCGAGGCGATCGAGGATGGTGACGTGAGCCTCTCCGACATGGTCGGGATCTCGAGCCTCGCGGGGACCACCGGAGGGAGCTTCCTCGAGCAGTGGGACTCGCTGGGACCGGTGCTCGACATGGGCGGCAACGAGATCAAGTTCATCCAGACCGGGGACACGGTTCGGTTCGAGCATCTGCTGCACGGCATGATGATGCGATCCGGGAACCGTTGCTCGGTCGCGATCGGGGAGCACGTGGCCGAAGAGGTCCTGGGTGACCCGGACCTGTTCGTCACCATGATGAACGATCGCGCGGTGCAGCTCGGCATGACCGACACCGTCTGTGGACACCCTGCGGGCGGCATGATCACCACGACGCAGGATCTGATCACCCTTCTCATGGAAGGATGGGAGCACCCGCTCTTCCGTCAGATCGCGGGCACCGAGCTCTACGGCGACATCGCTCCGGCGATCCAGCTGTGCGGTCTCGACGCGTTCGGCATGAGCAAGTGCAACAGTCCGTTCACCAAGTTCCAGACGATCGGCAACTACCCCGGTCGACTGGGTTGGAAGGGCGGCAACGGTGGTCTCTGGTGGGGTTCGCAACCGGCCTCGGGGATCCCGTGGTGCACGGCCAGCGCGGTGGCTGTCGTGGAGCGGGCCGATCGGGAGATCGCGATCGCGTTGCAGCAGACGGGTTCTCGGACCAACGACGCGCAGACCCTCCTCGACTACGGTTTCCGGAAGGTCTTCACGCCGGATCATCGGGCGAGCCAGGACTTCCCGGTGACCGGCGGCATCGTCGGCCCCGGCGGTCCGATCCGCGTCCGCGCCTTCGCGCTCGACACGATCGAGAGTGACGTCTGCGTGACCGCGGTGATCGACGACTACGAGGAGCTACGGCTCAACGTCTGGCACACGGACTACGACGGCGGCGACATCTTCTCCATGAGCTCGGCGTCGGAGACCTACGCGCTACCGGACGGCACGACCTACGCGGAAGCTCCGCTGACGCGGATCGTCCGAGTGCCGACCTCCGCGGCGATCTCCGACTACGTCACCGCCAACCTCGACGGCGAGCACCTGGAGCTCCAGATCTGGCGCGTCGGCCAATCGCCGGTCGCTCCGTAGCGCTGCGCGTTCCGGACGTTCGAGCATTCCACCCGGCCGCTCTCGCGCTTCGCGCGGGGGCGGGTCTTCCCATGCCGGGCTGCCAGCTCAACTGCCCCGGCCGTCGATCCGGAGAGTCCGTTGAAAACTGCTTTCGTGCAGAGAGGGCACGGGCTCTCGGCCGGAATGGGTTTTCAACGGTCTCCGGAGTTACGCTCTCCGCGTCCTCGGCTTCTCGCTCTCGAGTGGATCGCCGACGATCCGAGCGCGGTGGGGGCAAGAGTGGTGAAGGGGGAACGCTCGTCGGCGGGATCTCCAGCGCCAACGTCGTGGCCACGGAAGCTCCCGGTAGTCCCGAGCCCGG
>JAGQRC010000337.1 GCA_020425835.1 Planctomycetota bacterium
CGCCCCCACGGTAGCCCCGAGAACCGGTCCGGTTCAACGGAACATCGTCGCGAGGGGATTCCGATCGGAATGGGACTCCAAGGTCGAACCCCATCCGCATGACCTCCTCGGACGGCTCGATCGGCGAGGCGGAGTCCGCAGGACCGAACCGCGGAGGCCGGACACCGCGATCCATCCCATCCGACGAGGCGCAACCGTGTGCATGCGGTTCCGAATGTCGGTCTCCACCGTTCTGGAAGATGTGAGCTCGATCGAGACGGGCTTCGACCCCGATCCCGGCATGGGGCAACAGATTCGACGCGAGGTCGGGTCGCAACCGAAAGGACACGGAATGCAAACGAGAACAGGGTCTCGCCGTCTCTGGGTCATCGCGATCGTCTTGGCTTGTCTCACGCCGTTGGCCGCTCAGGTACCGGAGTACGAGGTGACACTGATCGAGTTCGACGGACCCGGACTGCCCCCCTTCAACGTGGTCCCGACCGCCATCAACGAGGCGGGCGTCGTGGTGGGTTGGGCGCAGTTCTCGCTGCCGACGTTCCGCACGCGTGCTTGGGTCTGGACGGCAACCGGGGGGATGCAGTTGCTCCCACTCCTGCCGGAGGACACAGCGGCGTACGACATCAATGCGAGCGGGGTCATCGTCGGTGGCGACGGTTTCGAGTTCGGCCCGGGGTGGGTGTTCGAGAACGGACAGTTCAGTTCGATCGGGACGCTCGGGAGCGATCCGGCGAGCGTCGCGACCGGTGTCAATGATGGGGGACAGGTGTGCGGAACGTCGGTCGCATCGACGATCGCCGCTGCGAGTCAGGCCGTACGGTTCGACTCCAGCCTCGGTCTCGCGAGCCTGACCCCATCGCTCGCGGTCGAGAGCGGCGCCGAGGCGATCAACAACGTCGGACAGATCGTCGGCGCTGCGGGGAACCAAGCGTTTCGCTGGAGTCCCGGGGTCGGCGTCGAGTTCCTGGGTCCCCTCCCCCCCGGCTTCGACTTCTCGTTCGCCAAGGACGTGAACGACAGCGGCCAGGTGACGGGGAATCTGAGCGCCGTCGGAACGAGCAATCACCGCGCGTTCCTCTACACCGACGCGACGGGAGTGATGGTGCTTCCGACGCCCGGCGGCGACGCCTTCGCATGGGGAATGAACAACGAGGGTCATGTCGTCGGCGTGTCGGATGTCCCGAACACATCGTGGATCTGGACGCCGCAGCAAGGCGTTCGGGATCTCAGCACGCTGATCGACCCTGCTCTGGGAATGCCGCTGTTGTTGGCGACGGACATCAACGACATGGGAATGATCATCGCGCGAGGCACCGATGTCCTCGCTCCGGGAGGCACGTACGTCCCCCGCGTCGCGGTGCTCACTCCGACGGGAGCGGGCTCGATCGCCGGGCCGCAGGGACTGGTCTGCACGACGGGACCCGACACCGTCTCCCTGTCGTGGTCGGTCCCCGAACCCTACGACACCGTGCACGTCGTTCGCGACGGGGAGACGATTGCTGTTCTCGATCCCTCGGAGACGACTTTCACCGATGATGCGGCGCCGCTCGGTCCACACACCTATCGCGTACGGGGGGAGTACGTCGGTAGCACCGATGTGAGCGACGCGGCCTTCTGCTCGATCGAGCTCGACGGGCTCCATCCGGCGCCGGAGTCCCTCACGTGCACATCCAGCGGCGCGACCGTCGATCTCACCTGGAGCGCGCCCGTGCCGTACGAGGTCGTTTCGGTTCTCCGCAACGGGATCGTCGTGGCCGAGCTCTCCGCGGGCGAGACTGGCTACTCCGACTCCGGTCTGACCGCGGGGCTCTACGAGTATCGAGTCCTGGGCGAGATCGCGGGGGTCGGTTCAGCGGCGGCGGTTTGCCAGGTGCTGGTCGGTGACGCGGACTCGATCCTCGTCTACGCGCCGCCGGGTGTCTCGGGAGTCGACGGTGTCGTCGATGAGCTGACCATGGCGGGCCTGGCCTTCGTGGAGGTGAGCGACCTCGACGTCGTGGACCTCTCGTCGTTCACGGCCATGTTCGCCGTATTCGGAATGTACCCGCTGGGCGGACCACTCACCTACGCCGAAGGAGAGACGATCGCGGCTTTCGTTCTCGGCGGCGGCGCGCTCTACATCGAAGGTGGTGACATCTGGGCTACGAGCGCCGTGAACCCGTTCCATCTGATCGACGGCGTGTACGCATCGTACGCCGGAGGGAGCTTCGACACGATCGAGATCGAGGGACAGGATGCCGGCACCGCACTCGACCTGAGCCCCTTCGGAGTCGTGGCGTACGGCGGACCGGATCACAGCATGGACTGGCTCGGGCCGGACTCACCCCTGGCCCACTCCCTGTGGAAGCGCACGGTGAACGATGTCGACGTCGGGATGTACTACGCACCGCCGGGGCAGGGGCCGATCATCGAGTGCTCGTTCCAGCTCGGAGGCATCAGCGATCCGGGCGTACGCTCTGCGGTCTTCTCCGCCTACCTCTCGGCGCTCGGCATCGACATCCCGACCGAGCCGCCGTTCCGGCGAGGCGATGCGAACGGGGACGCCCAAGTCGACGTCGGTGACGCCATCGTTCTGCTCGCCTTCCTCTTCCAGTTCGGTGCAAACCTCCCCTGCGATGACGCGGCGGACGTCAACGACGACGGCGGCCTCACGATCGCAGATCCCGTGTCCCTCCTCGCGAGTCTCTTCGCCGGGAGTGCGCCGCCACCTCCGCCGTATCCCGACTGCGGTGCAGACCGAACGGTGGACACTCTGACTTGTCTCGCCGGCTCCTGTCCTTGACGCATGGATCCCCGTTGATGGCGCTCGCAAGGTCGAGTCACGATTTCGGCCACGACGATACCCGCGACCGACTACCGATCTCTGCGGTAGCTGGCTCGTCGTTCCGGTTCTGTCCGAAGTCGCCGAGACGCTTCGAGTGAACGGCCTCTGCAAGTCCGATCTCCGCCCTCGCTCGAAGCGGCGGTGATCGCGCGATCCGCAAGTCGTCGCCGACAAAACGGGCTTGTCGGACACGTCCCCGGACACACGAGGGGAGGGAGCGGCATTGAACCGCTCGTCAGCGGCGACCTTGTCCCGCTCCCTCCCCCTTCTTCTTGCGCCACCGGCTGACCGAGTCGATCGTGGCGAAGAGGGTCACCTTACCGTCGGCTTCGAGCCGCCGGACGATCATGTCGCGGTTCTTCATGCGGCCGTTCTCCTTGATGTAGAGGCGACCCTTCGAGTCGAAGGCGAGTCCCGAGGGGTATTGGAGGCCCTTGGCGATGACCTCGCGCTTCTCGCCGTCGAGGCGGACGACTTCGCCCCGACTCCAGTCGCTGACGTAGAGCCGCCCCCGCGCGTCCTGCGCGACGCCGAAGATCTCCTCGAATCCGTCGGCGAGAATCGTGACCTCGCCCTTCGGCGTCACCCGGAGCACCTGCTTCGCACGTCCGAGGATCAGGGCTCCGTCCTTCGCGCGCCAGGCCGCTCCGGCCGAGCTACCGCAGTCCGCGACCTTCACCGGCTTCTCGACGCCCTTGGCCAGGTGTAGCGTCTGAGTCGCGGCGATCAGGAAGAGTCCGCCCTTGCCGTCGGGGATGAGCGTCTCCAGCGTGAAGTCGTCAGGAGCCTCCCACTCGAGGTCTTGGGTCGCGCCGCCCGGGCCGACCTTCGTGATGATGTTCTTGCCTCAGCCACTCGGCAGCCAGAGCGTGCCCGTCTCGTCGAAAGCGAGGTGATGGGTGTGTCGGCAGCTCTTGGCATCGGTGATGCCGACGAGGTGAACCCGCGACCGTCCCTCCGCGTCGATCGACCAGACCTGCCCGTCTTCCGCATCGACCACGAAAATCTGGTCCTTGGCATCGATCGCGATGCCGTTCGCATCGTGACCGAAGGCGGGGGACACCAGGAGGGCGAACAGAATGAGAGAGAGTCTTCGCATGGGTTCCTTCCGAGCGGCCCCTGGGACCACGCTCGATGTTCGCGAGTCGATCTGGGGCCGGAGCCGGCACCCGTGGAGATCGAGGACTATCGCTACGCTGCCGGCACCCACCCCACAGCATCATCGACCCATTCCCGGGACGGGCAACCGACGGTTTCAGGATCCGAGTCCCCGATGGATGGGGGATGGAGAACCGCGCATGAGCTCGTGGTGCGAGTGCGAGTCGTCGACTCGGTCGGGCGTCGGGTGGCAGCGCGTCGGGTGAAGCACAGGGGGCCGACTGGATACGTCGAGTATCGCCGGCCCCGCTGGCCGCCGGAAACTCGGGTTCTCGGTCGGAACGAGTTTCTGTCACAGCGGTCGAAGACGCACTTCCCGGATAGACATCGTCTCGTGTCGGAGTTGCACCGTCGAGGTTCCCACTTGCCCCGAGTCCGTCTGGAGAGTGTCTGCCTGGAGAGTTGCACGGATGACGACTTCTCGAGCCGGGAGCCCTTCGACCTCCGCTTCGCCTCGGTCGTCCAGGACGACTTCTCCGTTCGGGTTCCGAGGGGTGGGCCGCGCTCGGATCACCTGACCGTCGGGAAGTTGGAAGGTGATCCGGGCACCCCCGAGCGCCGCGCCTCGGTGATCGAGCACTCGGAGTCGGACCGTTCGCGTCGGGTAGAGCTGGAACTCCACGCGCTGCTCGCCCTCCGCGTAATCGTCGACCACCCATTCGGGATAGTACCCGACCGCCGACATGCGAATCGTCCAACGCCCCGGCTCGAGTCCCGCCAGCTCGTAGTGGCCCCTCGGCGCCGTCAGTTCGTGGCTGGTCGAGCCACCGCCCGACTCTCGGACCGCGGTGAGGGTGACCCGCTCGAGGGGCGCACCGGAAATCGCATCGACGACGCGGCCCTCGAAGTGGGTGCGACGGGGCGGGCGATCATCGAAACAGATGACGACGTCCGTCTCTCCCGCCTCCACGGTGGCGACCTGAGGTGGGGATCCCGCCTCGGGGACCTGGGCGGTCACCGTGTACGTTCCCGCGAAGAGCCCAGAGAACTGGAACCGACCGTGACGATCCGTGAGCGTCGTGTTCATTCGAGCGAG
>JAGQRC010000033.1 GCA_020425835.1 Planctomycetota bacterium
GCTAGTGGTCGCTCCGTGCTCCGGTCACTCGCGATCGGACCTCGTCGCGCATCGGACCGATCGCCGGTGTGATGGACCCGCCCGTCGACTCGAGCTCGTCGAGGAAGGCCGTCACGGCGCGGCCGAGCCCATCGTCGGGCGGCATGATCTCGATCGCCCCCCGGACGGCGTCCAGCGCGTCCTCCGGTCGATCGTTCGCTCGGAGCGCACGCGCCCACGTGAAGAGACAGTACGCGTCCTCGTGCTTCGTCGACTCGACGGCGCGTTGGGCCCACGCGAGGCTCGACTCGACGTCGCGAAGGTCTTCGAATTCCGCTTCGATTCTGTACTGAGCGATCCAGTCGAGGAGCGGCGGGGTCGGCTCGACGGCAGCGATACGCTCCTTGCGGGCGATCTGGTCGACTCGGAACCGATGGAGCTCTTCGGTCCGACCGAGCTCGCCGAGCGCCTCGACCAGCCCCGACTCGTGACCCCGCGTGTCGACGTGGTCTCGCTCACCGTAGACTCGAAGACAGCGATCGACCCCTTCGCCGAACAGCTCGGCGGCTGCCGCGAAGTCCTCCTGCTGCAGCGCGAGGTGGCCCAACTTGTCGAGGCAGGCGATCGTGTCCGGGTGATCCCCGAGCTGTTGCCGCGTCTGCTCCAGGCACTCGGTCAGAATCGTCTTCGCTTCGTCGAGGCGCCCCTGACGGCGGATCGACTCCGCCAGCTCACGTTGCGTCCTCAACACCTCGAAGTGCGTCGGCCCGAGGGCGGCCAACTGGTACTGATACGCCTCTCGTGTCAGCGCCTCCGCCTCGGCGAACGCGCCCCGAACGTGGAAGGACCGCGCGAGATTGGCGAGCGTCGCCAACGTGTGCGGATGGGTCTCGCCGAGGACGGTGCGTCGCTTCATCCAGACCTCTCGTGCGATCCGCTCGGCCTCTTCGGCCTCGCCCGCCTTTCCCAGCGCGACGCCGAGGTTGTTCCGGACGAGCAGCGTGAACGGGTGATCCGGCCCGTAGGTCGCGATCGAGTCCGCTTCGATCCCGCGGTAGAGTTCGATCGCTCGGAGGTTCTCGCCCTGTCCTCGGAGGATCATCGCGACCAGATTGCGCGCCGAGAGCGTCGGTTTCGCCGCCGCGCCATCGGTCGACGTCAGTCGCTCGACCAACGGAACGGCCACGGCCATCGCCTCGTCGTATCGACCTCGTCGCCAGAGGGTCAGCCCCAACAGGCTCTCCGCCTTGTGCAGGAGCTCCGGGTCGGGCGACGCCTCGGCGCGGAGATCCTCGACCAGTGTGCGACCGAGCTCTTCCGCCTCCGCCAAACGCCCACTGGTCCGAATCGCGTCGATCCGAACCACTCTCAGCGCGTACTCGAGGTCACCGTGTGCGCCCGCCTCTCCCAGCGCCTCGAGTCCGAGATCGGCCTGTCGCTCGGCTCTCTGGTAGAGGCCCATGATCTGGAACGTCCGAGCCATCGTCTCCTGGATCGACGCGCGAATCTCCGGGTCATCCGGGAAGGCGCCGTCGATCTCTGCGGAGGCCCGCTCCATGACTTCGCGCACCGGGGTTTCCGGGCTGCCCCCCAAGAACGCGTTGGCCGCCTCCATCATCCGATCGACGAAGTAGGTCCGGATCGCCTCCGCCTTCCGTTCCTGTCGCATCGCATGGTCGCGCTCCGAGCTCGCCACGAAGGTTCCGTGCACGGCGAGCACCACGCCGGTGACCACCGCGACGAGGACCGCGATGCTGGTCGATGCTGCGATACGGTGGCGACGGAGGAACTTCCCGGCGCGATACCGGAAGCTCGGCGGTCCCGCGATCACCGGCTGACTTCGAAGGTGACGCGCCAGATCATCCGCGAGCGCCGATGGCGACTCGTAGCGTCGGGTGGGGTCCTTCTCCAGGCACTTCATCACGATCCAGTCGAGGTCTCCCCGGACCGCGCGGATCAACGTCTCGGGCGCCGCGCTCCGAGCCGCCGCCACGGCGGTGAGGTCGACATCGTCGGTCCCGATGCGCGTGCTCGGCTTCGGGGGCTGTTCGTCGAGAATGACGCGACGCACCTCGTCGAGCGCGAAGCGGACCACCCGACGCCGGTCGAACGGCGTCGTGCCGGTGAGGAGTTGATACAGGAGCACGCCGAGCGAGTAGACATCCGACCTCGTGTCGATGTCCCGTTCGCCGGCGTCCGCCTGCTCGGGGCTGATGTACTCCGGCGTCCCGAGGAATTGCCCGAGCTCGGTCATCTGCGTGGAGTCGGTCAGCGGCCGATCGAGCGCCTTGGCGATACCGAAGTCGATGACCACCGGAACCGGCTCGCCGTCGCGTTCGGCGACGAGCACGTTGGACGGTTTGATGTCGCGATGGATCACGCCCTTCTGGTGGGCGTGCTGGATCGCCCGGCAGACGAGATCGAACAGCTCCAGCCGAGCACGAAGTCCGAGACAGCGTTCGTCACAGAACTCGGTGATCGGGCTGCCGTCGATGGACTCCATGACGAAGTAGGGTCGGCCCGAGGGGGTCGTCCCGGCATCGAACACGCGCGCGATGCCGGGGTGGTCCATCCTCGCGAGCGCTTGGCGCTCGGCCTCGAAGCGCGCGAGAACCTGACGGCTGTCCATACCCGGCTTGATCAACTTGATCGCGACTTGGCGCTCCACCGGCCATCGTTGGTCGGCGAGGTAGACCTCTCCGAATCCGCCCGCACCCAAACGCCGGCTCAATCGGTAGGGTCCGACCTCCTCCCCCGAGAGGTCGACCGCCTCGTGACGGCCCACCGGGCTCGGTACCGGACTGTCGAGGAAGTCGTCATCACGGGCGTCGTGTCGCAGGAGCGACTCGACCTCGGCGCGCAGCTCCGGCTCACCATCGCAGTGTCGATCGAGGTAGCGTCGCCGTTCTTCGGGCGACAGGTCGCACACCGCCTCGAAGAGCGCCTCGCCTCGCGAAGACGACCACTCGCTCGTCATTTCGAAGCCTCATCCGTCGACAGATGACGCAACAGGCGCGCTCTCGCGTACCGCCACTTGCGCTTGACCGTGCTCAACGACGACTCGGTCACGGTCGCCACTTCGTTCAGCTCCAGTCCGGCGAAGAACCGGAGCATGACCACCCGATACGCCTCCGGCGAATCGCGCTCGAGGGCGACGAGCGCTTCGTCGATCGCGAGAAGATCCTCGTTCGACTCTTCGGTCCCGATCGAGAGATGCGTCAGCCGCAGTCGCTGGTAGTCACTGCCCCGCTTGAGACTCGACTTCCGGCGCAGGTCCTCGACGATGAGATCCCGGATGGAACGCGCGGCCGCGAAGAGGAAGTGCCGTCGGCCCTCCCACCCTTCCGGGTGTCTCGGTGCGAGCCGCAGATAGGCCTCGTGCACGAGTTCGGTCGCGGCCAGCGTCTGACCCGGGGGAAGCGCGGCCAACCTCGCGCGAGCGAGCACCCGAAGCTCGTCGTAGAGCTGGACGGCGAGTTCGGAGCCAGCCCCCCGCTCCCCGGACCCCGGGCCGGGAATCGAACTCGCTGACGGGGAATCCCGAACCTCCGACATGACCCAACCTCTTCGTGCTTCGACGGGACCCAACGATAGTGGCCTCGGGTGACAAGGGCTACTCGGTTGCGCCGAACGACGGGTGAGGGGGAAGGAGGCGCCCGGACATCCACGACGACCGGAATCTCGGGAGTGGCGTGAGGTTGCCCGAGATCGAGTCGGAGGTGCCGGAGTCGAGTCGGAAACCGGCGGGCCGGTCCCGGGGGACGAGATCCCTCGGCGCCCGCATCGCGTCTATACTCCGTCGTTCGACCCGCCGCGGGAGGTCCCCGTTCGCGACCGGTCCCCCGTCGAAGACCCACGCCCCGAGAGCGCCGATGTCCAGACTCGTCTACTCCAGCGAAGCGGGCCGACACTGCCCGAAGTGCGAACGCCCGATCGCGACATGCGTGTGCCGCCAGCCCGCGACGCACCCCGCCCCCGGTGGAGCCATCCGCGTGGCCCTCGACACGCAGGGGAGAAAGGGCAAGGGCGTGACGATCGTCGAAGGGGTCCCACTCGGCGGCGACGAGCTGAAAGCGTTCGCGAAGGCGCTCAAGTCGAAGTGCGGAAGTGGCGGCACCGTCAAGCAGGGCACGATCGAGATCCAGGGCGACCATCGCGCCAAGGTCCGCGACGAACTCGAGCGACGCGGCTGGAGCGTGAAGGGATAGCGACCCGGAGGACCACCGTCGGGATCCGAACCGATCCTGACATCGTCAGGGCGTCCCGAGTCCCGATCCCCCGCGACGGGATCGCATGAATCAGCGCCCGCCAGCGCGCTCCTCGAAGAGTCCGGGCCGCCTCCCGCCCCTCAACAACCGGGCTCCTCGCACCCCAGACCGATGTCCCCCGCGGACTCCGACACGCCGCAACCCGGGAACGGAGCTGGCGGAGCGGCACCGCCTTGGAACAGGTAGCCGAGCTGGTAGATCGTATCCGCGATGTCGACCGCGCCGTCGGCGTTCACGTCGGCCGCGGCGAAGCAACCCGGAACGGAACCCCCGACGAACAGGTAGTCGAGAAGGAAGATCGTGTCGGCGATGTTCATCGCCCCGTCACCGTTGATCTCGCCGCGCGAGAAGGCCGGTGGCGGCGGGCCGCAGTCGACACAGCAGATCGCCAGGGTCTTCGCCGATTTCGACGCGCCGATGATGCCTCGGATCTGGTAGTCGTGAGGGCCGGCGGCGACGGCGAGGTCGACGAAATGGGTGCTGCCGCCGGGAAGCGTGTGGATCATGCTGCCGTCGCGGTAGAGCCAGAGCGCATCGTAGGCGACCGGGTCGACCCAGTGGAGCAACACCGCGTTCTTGGTCACCGGGCCGTCGACATCGTCGAGCGTCGATGTCGTCACGCTGCACGCGAGCGACTCCGGAGGCGGGGCCCCGAAGAAACACTCTCGTACGTCGTTCGACGGATCGCGGTCGATCGGATTGGGCGAGATCGCCACGCGGAGCCGGACCGGCCGATGCGGCATCTCGATCGCGAGGTCGATCTCGACGGCGTCGTTCGGCTCGAGGACCGGCAGTGCGGCGGACTCCACGACGCGAGCGCTTCCGTCGCTCTCGATGAACGAGAGCTCCAGCCCGATGGCGCTGACCCCACCCGCGTCGTACGGTGTCGTCGAGAAACCTCGGTTCTCGACCTTCACTCTCGCCGTCACGATCGCTCCCGGCGAGGGGAACGCGTGAGAGAGCGAGCAGTCGACGATCGCCGCGTCGGCGACGAGCGCCGTCTCGGTCGTGACATACCCGGCGGCATCCGGGGCGCCGAGCGCCAGCAACGGATTGGACGTTCCCCCATCGAAGTGGATCGAGTGGATCGCGCCCTGTGCGACACTCGACACGACGTTCGACACGACCCGCCCCGGGGCGAGGAGCGTCGTCGGAGGGGACCACTCCCCGGCGCCGTAGACACTGACCATCACGTTGCCGGACCCCGAGTCGAGTCCCGGCGTCCCGAACGCGGTCCAGGTCATCAGCCCCTCGGCCGGGTCCCAGAACAGATCGCTGAACGGGTCCTGGAGCTCGGGAATGTCCACGGTGAGTGTCTGCCCGAACCCGTAGATCCGATCTTCGCAGCGACCGCGGATGCGTTCGGGCGCTTGGAACACTCCGTCGACGAGACGAACCCCGTAGAGATGTCGGCTCCCTCCCCCGAGTCCCGAGTCGCGAGTCGGTGCCCCCGGAAGCAGCGAGGTGAAGGCGACGAAACCGTCGTCATCGCTCGAGAGGACCACCTCCGGCTCGAGGAGCGCGGGATAGTCCTCGGGCGCCATCAGGATCTCCATCGGCGGCGACCAGGTGTCGGTCGCCTTGTCGTAGACGGCATAGTGGAGAACACGCCCGGTGTTGTCCTCGATCAGATCGACGTGCACCGGGTCGTGGACCCAGACGCAGTAGGCGGTGTTGCCGGACGGAGAGACGGCGATCGACGGCTCGACGTTGATGCCGGGATCCGACAGCAACTCGACGCCCTGGCCGGGGACCAGCCCCGCGCCATCGACCCGACGAACGGCGATGGCGGTGGACTCCATCCGCGGACGGATCCACGGCAAGGCTTCGGCGCAGACACTCTCCGCGCATCCCGGCATCTGTCGGTAGATCGTCTTGGTGATCCCGGTGTCGAACAGATAGTCCTCCTGGTAGCGGACCCAGGTGACGAACGCGGAGCCGTCGGAGGGATCGGCGGCGATGTCGGCGCGCCCGTCCGCTCGCCAGTCCACGAGGGGATCGCTCGACTGATCCGAGAGCGACGTCAGCCCGCTTGCGATGAAGTCCCAGGTGCCGCCGACCCGGATCAAATGAGCGAGCTGGATCTCGGATGCGGCGATGTTCTGGTTGCGGGCGCTCAGGTAGTCGGGGGCGAGCGGATCGAGCGGAGGATCGAGCGGAACGTAGCCATCGGCGGGAGCGGTTCCGACGATCAGCGCATGATCGTTCGAGATGAACGTCGCCTGAGGATCGAAGTAGTAGAAGAACGAGGTCGACGAGGCGACACCGGTCGTGAGCACCTGGTCGGGTTGTCCGATCTCGTGGACGATCACCTTGAGCAGCTTGCCGTCGAAGTCCTCGGAGGCGTAGCCATCGACGACGACGTTGTGGTCGGGAGAGACGATCGAGAAGGGCATGTTCGCCTGCTCGACGATGCCGATCGTCACCGCGCCTGCCGGTGCGGCACCGCTTCCGCCTCCCCCGCCGGTGAAGGTCGAGGAACCGGAGCAACCCCCGGAAGGCGTCACGGATCCTTCGTGGTCATCGACGAGGACGACCCCGTCGAGGAGCGGAATGGTCACCGTCACACACTGTTCGCCGAACGGCGTGAGCAGACAACCCTCGGCCTCCATGTCGAGGTCGAGCTCCGCGTGCAGGTCGTGACCGACGGCGAACCCGGCGCCGGCATCGTCGTAGAACGCGAGCATGCTCGGGATCAGGGAGAAGGTGGTCGATGGGATCAGACCCAGGGAGATGCTCGCGACGCCACCCAGAATGTCCGCGGTGACCTTGCAGGGGATCGAGATCTTCACCGTCGAGGACAACGTGTACTGGATCTCGGCACTGTGGCCGCTGGGGAGTTCACCGAACGGGGCGATCCGCGACTCGACGAACGACTGGATCGAGTAGCTCAACCCCAGCCCGACCGAGGCCCAGATGTTCACCGGGACCGGCCCGACCGTTCCCGCGTAGATCAGCGACTCGAACAGCTTCTGACTGAAGTGGGTGTTCAGGATCGTCCGCTGGTCGCACCACTGGTAGACCGGCTCCAGACCGCCGAACGCCGCCGGCATCTCGGAGCCCGAAACTTGTTGCGGCATGCCCTGGGTGTCGTTGCCGAGCATCTGACCGGAGGAGGTGGCCGACGCGTCGTCGACGATCCACTTCGTCCCCTGCACGCTGAACCGCGAGGTGAATCCCGCGGCCATCTCGTTGCCCTCGTACGATGGGATCCCCGCGTCCGCGATTCCGAAGTCCGCCGACTGCGAGTCGGGGAAGGTGTAGGTCTGCTCGGTCCCGGGGGACGACTGCACGGTGAAGTGATAGGAGCCGTCACTCGGCTCGAAGTGGCCGAACCAGTACGCGTTCTCCAGCGCCTGCGGACTGTTGGCGAACGCCATCGGTGAGCCGAACGCATGGAAAACGTCGCCACCGAACGTCGCGCGGCCCATCAGCCGCACCACGCGGAAGTCGTAGTCGTCGAGATAGGGGCTCGAGGGGATCGAGCCGATGTCGGCGATGTCGAGCTGGTAGTACTTGGGGCCGTCGGCGACGTTCGGGCAGAGATCGGTCACGGTGATGTCCGCGCCGAGCGGATGGAGGACCGCGGCCGGCGAACCGCCGGTGAACTCGAGCACGCCGAGATCGAACTCGACGTCATTCGGCTGCGGGGCGGCGCACGGCAGACCGTCGCAGTAGCACTGCGGAACGACCAACACCCGGACCGAGATCGGGCGGACGCCGTCGAAGTCGCCGTTCCCGAGGTTCTGCAGGTTGACGATACCGACCATCGATCCGGGATCGGGCGTCGGGAAGCGGAACGAGTAGATCGGCGATCCGGCGACACAGAGCGCGATGTCGGTCGGCACGAGCGCCACCTCCTGGAACTTCGTCCGCGAGATGCCGCACGCCTTGTCCCGAACGGTCAGCTCGAGCTCGTAGCAACCCCAGTCGGGGAAGGTGTAGACGGTCACCGGTCCGTCGACCTTGCACTCCTTCGGCTCCATCGATCCCACGCCCCAGCAGTAGTCGAACGCGTTCGTCTCCTTGTACGGCGGGTCGAGGCAGACGTCGACGAACGTCCCGGTGATCGATGATCCGAGGGTCGTCGTCTCGTCGCAGAAGGGGTCGACCGAGTAGAGGGTGCCGTCCTCGTCGAACCAGGTTCCGCGGGCGGAGAGCACCGCGACGACCCGACCGTCGGGGAGCTCTCCGACGAACAGGACCTCGATCGCGTCGATGTTCGGCAACGTGCGCAGACCGGTGAGGTCGCGGACGCGGATGGCCGGGTAGGGAGGACACGGCGTTCCGGGGATCAGCGACTGCACGTCGCGGGGGTCATCGCCGAACACGTAGTAGGGCAGCGCGCTCTCACCGCCGACCGCGTAGACATCGAGCACGTACTCCCCGGCGGGAATGGTCTTGAGTCCACCGCTGCCGTCGGGACACGGTTCGGCGTCCGCCGAAGCGGGATCCTCGGTGGCGCGGTAGTAGGTGACCGTGTGCCAGTCCTTGTCGGCGCCGATCTTCGGGTCCGGGAAAGTGAACTCGTCGTGGAACCCGTCGTTCGGGAACACGTGGACGAGATGGCCGCGGAGCGCGAGCCCGAAGTCGACCGCGAGCTTCCGGTAGTACGCAGAGAACTCGAGGATCTCCGCGTCACTCTCGAGCGTGAAACCTAGGGTCAGCTTCCGATCGTTGAACGAGCCGGGTGAGGGCTGCCGCGTCCACTGCGGCTTCACGTAGCCGACCGAGCCGAACGGCTGCGCGAATTGAGGCGTCACTTGCAGCACGGTCGGGGAGCTCCCATCGCTGCAGCGCTCGACGTCCGCCGGCTCGTGGTTCCCGTAGACGACCAGGTCGATCTCCCCCGGCTCGACGAGACCATCCTGCGGCGGCGGGTATCCGCACGTGTAGACCTTCGCGGACGCGAACACCTCATCCGAGACGAGGCCGGGCGACGAGCCGACGCCTCGCATCCGCACGCCGACCTGACTCGCGCCCGGGGCTGCGAGTTCGTAGAACGTGGCGTTCCCGGCCAGGATGTCGATCACGCTGCCATCCGCATCCAGGACTTCGATCGCCGAGTAGGGTTCCGGATTGTGCCATTCGAACCACGCGGTTCCCTCCGCGAGGCTCGTCTCGAACTGCTCGGGCGCGAGCAGGGTTCCGCACGGAGAGACGTACTCGAGCAGATCCCCGTCGACCGTGCCGCGGAAGTCGGTCGCGGTGACCGACGCCGGACCGATCGGCATGCCGGAGTTCGGAGGGACCGTCCCGCTCACGCGGGTTCCATCTTCGTCGACCACCGCCTCGAGGAGCATCACACCGTTGACGTAGAAGAGCGTCTCCGGAAGGAAGCCGCTCCCGTAGATGCTGACGAAGGTGCCGCCGTCGTTGCACACCCGCACGGGATCAGCGGAGTCGAGCGTGAGCGGCTCGGGGTCGTAGATCGTGAGGAACGCTTCGCGCAGGACCCGGATCGGGGCACCGTCGGGCTCCTGATCGCCGAGCTCCACATCCGCGAGGTGCGGATCGGCGATGGGAACGACCGCTCGCATCGTGAAGACGTCCAAATAGGTGAAGTCGACCGGCTCATCGTCGATGCGGACCGACGTGTTCGGAGTGAAGCCCACGCCGTGGACCAGGATCTCCGTCTCCGTGCCGGCCGGCACGACGCTCGGTTCCAGCGAGATCAGCTGGAGCGGACCGGAGAACCGCACCGCGTTCGGGAGGACGTCACTCCCGAAGAAGGGATCGCTCACCGTGACATCGTAGACCGCGCCGAGATCTGCGCCGGGCACGAACGGGATCACGCCGTCGATCTGCGTCGGGGCGACCGATGTCGTCGGGCATTCGACGCCGAGGATCGACACGACGACGTCGGACGAGAATCCCGACCCGACGATCGTGTACGGCGTCCCGCCGAGCGCCGAAGCGTCGAACGGTGCGAACGACTCCGCATCGAGAGCGGGGAAGACCACCAGCCCCTCCGGTGCCTCCAGGACCGCGATGGCCGGTGGGCCCGACGCGGTGGGAACGGTCGCGATGACCTCGTGCACACCCACGGGGACCGTGGCGACGGTGACGCGAACCTCGTCGTGGGCGACGTAGGTCACCGGCCCGACCGGCACCCCTCCGATCTCCAGCGTCGTCCCCGGGGTCAACGCGACCCCGAGAACACGCACCTCGGTCGGAATCCCCTCGACGACCCACTGCGGATCGAGCCCGGTCAGGTCGAGCGGCCCGACGATCGTCGTCGCACCGGGCAGCACCGCGAGCCCGACGCCACTGACGATCACGATGACGTCCACCGGTGAGCCGGACGGCACCGCGGCGGGCGTGAACCCGGTGATTCGGTCGGGTGCCACCGTCGCGATCGTGGCGGTCTGCACGCCGATCCGTACCGTCACCGGCCCGGTGAATCCGGAGCCGAGGATCTCGAACGGCGTCCCTCCGAGCGAAGAGACCTCCGCGGGAGTGAAGCTGCCGACGCCGACCTGCGCGTCGGCCGGGAGTGCGCCGAGCCAACCGAGGAGAGCGATGGAAACGACGATCCAAGAACGAGATGTGGCGCCCATGCCGGAGGTCCCTTTCGACGGGAGGTGTCGGGATCACCACCCGACTCGGGCTCCGACCGTCGAAACAGCGCGCGAGGGATCAGCTTTCCTCGGGCAATTCAGGCCATCGGCTCGATCGCCGTCTCGACGAGCCGCGAGAGCTCGTGCATCTCGTCGTGGGCGAGCGCCTGGCCCGAGAGAGAAACCAAGTAGAGGACGACGGCGATCAGGAGCCCGGCCGGGACGGCCAAGAACCCGGACGGCGTCCAATCGAGCAGCCACTGCGACCACCCGACCATGATGCCCACGAAGGTCACGAACGCCGCGAAGCCGTAGAGGGTCGCGACGAGAGTCCAGAGCGCCGGGTGCGGTCCGAACAATCCGCGAATGCGCAGGCGCGAGCCGGACTCGTCCTCGATCGAGACGTAGGTCAGGGTCATGCAGGGAGACCACGTGTGACGACGATCCCCGGCGATCATGATCTGGGCGTGATTAGCGAGGACTTCCCCGACGAGCTGACCCCCCGACTGCTGGATCGCGCACTTCAAACGCTCTCGGAGGAGTTCGGGCTCGATCGTCGTGAAACGCTCGAAGCGCGGTCTCGGCCGTGCATCCATCGGGAACCTCCTCGCCCCGGGACCGTCGATCAGAGCGTCGTGGTCTTCACCGGTTCGGACGTCGACTCGAAGACACGCTCCCAATCGCCGCTCGCCGTGGCCTTGTGGGAGACCATGTGGAGACCCCCGCCCTCCGTTCGAGTGACGATCGAGCGGAGCAGCTGAGGCGAGCCGTACAGGACGGTCGACGCCGTGAACACGAGCTTGTCGCCGTCCGGTCGCACGTCGTACTCGATGCGCTCCCCGAACCGACCGAGCTCGAGGGCTCGGTAGTGGCCGTAGCGGGCATCCCATCCGAGGTAGACCTGACCTCGATACCCGATGTCGGTCCCGGGGAACGGATCCCCCTCGATCGTGCTGTAGTGGACCTGACCGCCGAGAAAGCTCCGGATCGTCTCGGTCGCTCCCACCGGAACCATCGGCGACCCCGGCATCATCTGCATCTCGCCCGTGAGGCGGAAGCGACCCAGCTGGAACTCGAGCTTCTTCATCGAGCCCGGGATCGGCGCCGTGGCGGGAACGTCACTCTCGGTCTCGAGCGAGAACCCCTCTTCCGCTCTCGTCGCGCGACCTTCCAGCATTCGGAACGGCTCACCGCCGGCGATGCACCGCTCGACGAAGAAGGTCTGCGTGTCTCCACTGGGCACCGTGACCCAACGATCGAAGGATGGCACGCCGTCCTCGAGACTCTGCGACGACCCCAACAACTTCCCATCGTGCCAGTGGACGTCGCAGTAGCGGACCTCCCCGTTGTTGCCGAAGCCGTACGTGCGGAAGCAGCGACGCTCCGGATCCCACGCATAGATCGTCCGGTAGACGAGCGGCGTCGGCATCCCGATGTCGAGTCGGAGGTCCTCCTGGACGAAATGACCGTCCAGGATCCGGGAGATGGTCGCCACTCCCGTCCACGACATCGCCGAAGCGTCGGGTGTGAACTTCGCCGTGCCCTCGAGCGACCAGTTCCCGATGAGCGGCTCGAGCTGTCGCATTTGCGGGTGCGGTCCGGACTGAGCGTGGACGGACCCCACGACGATCGACAACGAGAAAGTCAGGATCCACCCGAGCGAGCTGTTCTTCACGACGACTCCATTTCGAGATCGGCGGAGGGCACAAGTCGAACACGATAAGCGAGCGGACGACACGGAGCGAGGTCGGAGATCGATTCGCGAGTCGCTCCTCCCGCCGACGGATGCGCGCCTCCCTTCGTCATCGCGGGGTCATCGCGGGCAAACTGGCCCCGTGCTTGTGGTCGCACACCGGGCTCGGCAAGATCGAGGTCTCGAACATCGAACACCTGCGTATCGGATCGGGTCAGGGGGACGCTCTGCGATCACTCGCCTTCGCCTTCGTCTTCGTGCTCTCCGTCGTCTGCGGAGCGATCGTCGCCCGGACCCTCGGGTGTCGATCCTCCGAGGGTCGACCGCCGATGCTCCGATCGAGCACACCGCCTCCGGCGAGCGACTCCCGACCGGCGGAGCCCGCTCGAACCGAATCGGAGCCCGAGGACGTCGCCCACGATCGCGACATCCCCGCGGAGGATCTCGGGGAACTCCTCGGAACGTTCCCGAGCAAGGAGTACGAGCGCGGCGACGGGGTCATCACCGGGATCGTGTGCACCTTGGACGACGAGCCAGTTCCCGACGTCGACGTGTCGGCGATCATCTGGGGCGCGACCCCCGGCCCCGATCCGAAGCCGATCCAGGACGCGACGCTCCTCGAGTACATCCTCCAGGAGATCGACCAGTTCCACTACGACAAGGCGATGATCCACACCGTGCGCACCGCTGCCGATG
>JAGQRC010000338.1 GCA_020425835.1 Planctomycetota bacterium
CTCGGGCCGCTGGATGCGGTCACGGAACTCCGCTGGATCGGTCCGAGCGATGTCCTCGATTGCGTCCGCGGTGCCGTTCGTGCGCGGCGCTCGCTCGACGTGGCCGGCCCCACCGGTGCTGGGCGGACGACCGTGCTTCGCGCGGCCGCGGAGGAGGCCCGCCGTGAGGGGCGCTCGGTACTCTGGGTCGCCAACGACGATCGTCCCTTCGCCGCGATGCGCTCCGTGTCTCTCGACGAGCCTTCCCCGCGACTCGGGCGCGACGAGGCCGTTCGCCATTGGACCGATGAGTTGATCCGCGCGATTCGCCAGGGTGGCATCGTGATCGCCGATGACTGGGATCGCGTCGATGCACCATCACGAGAGATCATCGAGAGCTGCCGCTCGTACGGGTCGATCTTCCGCGCCATCGACGACGAGTTCGCGGCGGACATCGTGCTGCGACCCCTGGATGAGGGTGAGCTGCTCGAGCTGTTCCATGGGCCGGAGCATTTCCTCCATCTCCCGAGCGATGGCGCCCGGGTTCTCCACGAACGAACTCTGGGCCTGCCTCGCCTGATCCGGGACGAACTCGCCGCCTGGGTGAGTTCGGGGCTCGCACGCTGGCGCGGGGATCGCGTCGAGCTGACCCGGAACTCGCTCGATCGGTTGCGGAGTGGACTCGACGGCGGGGCGTCCCTGCTCCGACTTCCACGGACACCGCTCGGAGACGTGGAGAACGACGTGCTCGCATGGATCGACCTCGCCGCGCCCCATGCGACGGAGATGCTCTTGGCGGAAGTCACGGAGCTCCCCGCGTGGGAAGTGGAGGAGGCGCTCCGATCGCTCGAGCGACGGCACGCTGCGCGACGAACGATGGATGGTCGGTGGATTCCGTTGGTGCTCTCCTCTCGGCTCGCGGAGTGGACCGACTCCGACCGAGCGAACGCCCACCGTCGACTCGACGCGCTCGCATCGAGCGATGACGCGCGCGTGCGACACTTGCTCGCCGCGGCCTCACTGGAGCCCGAGAGCGATGTCACGCGCTTGGGCGAGGAAGTGGTCCGCTTCTCGGAAGAACAACGACAGCGCGGACTCCACGGACCAGGGCGAGTGGCCGTGCAACGAGCGCTGGCGTTGCTTTCGCCCAGTGTCGAGACACGAGATTGCCGACATCGACTCGTTCGCGAGGCGGCTCTCCATGCACTCGCCGAGGCGAACCCGGAGAGCTCCGTACTGTTCGCGGATGAGATCGAGGGCGCCCACCCGGAGGCGGAGATCCGCAACCTCACGGGCCTCGTCCGAGCCCACGCTGCGGCCCTGCGCGGGGACACGACGACCGCCTTGGAGCACCTCGCGACCATCGGACGACTCGAGGATCGAACCCTCGAGTGCTGGCGGTCCGCGGTTCGGGTCCTCGCAGCTCGACCGAACACCACGCCGGACGAGCAGCAGCAGCTCGTCGATGAAGCGGAAGCCACCCTGAGTCCAATCATGACCCCGGCGATCCGAGCATCGCTCGAGACCTGGCGTGCGCACGCGCACTACACGGCGGGCCGCTTCCGAGAAGCAGGCGAGGCGTACCTGCTCGCGTCGCAGGGACCAGTGCCCGCGCTGCGACGCTGCTCCTGGATCATCACCGCCGCCGAGGCCTTCCTCGAAGTGCCGGACCTCGATCGCGCACGCAAACTCGCGGAGCGCGGGCTGCAGATGGCGGTGGAGTGCCGGAGCTTGGTGCATGAAGTCCGAGCGACGCACTTCTGGCGCAGCGCACGATATCGAGCGTGCGAGGAGTTGGAGGTGGACGAGGAGTTGGTGGCTGCGGCGCGTGAGGTCACTGTGGCGGGCGTTCGGGCCCAGGTGCAACTTCTCGAAGCGTCCGTCGCTTGGCGGAGCGGTGACCACCAACGGACCGCGCAGCTCGGGAAGCAGGCGCAGGACGACTGGGAGCTTGCCGGACATGTCTGGCCGGCCCGCTTATGCGCTGCACTCGTTGCCATGGTGTCCCCACCCCGGGACGCCGAACAGGTTCGCCAACTCCTGCACAGTGCCTCCGGATGTCCATGGCCGGGTCTCCGCGTGCAAATCGAAGCCATGGCTTGCCGGGCCATTGACGGTCAACTGACCATGCTCGCGAGTCGCGAGGATCTGGGTTTCGATGGTTCTTCAGTCGACCGATTGTCGAGGCGAGAAGTGCTCAGTCTCGAAGAGTGTTTCAAGGGAGTGGAGTAGCAAACATGAGTCAGCGAGTTGTCGTCTTGTTCGTCGTTGTTCTGCTTCCGACACTCTCGCAAAGTGCGCTGAGTCAAGGCCAGGTCTCGACATTCGCTGAGCAGGTTGGCATCGGCTGGGTGGAGATCTACGACAACATCAACCGAGACAACTTCTGGGGAGTCGTCGAGTGCAAGGTCTCGGGAGAAAACCGCGTGGAGACCTGGACCATCAAGGATGGAATCGGAGTCCCGATCCAGTCGGCCTACTACGCCTTGCGTTCGACCAAGTCGGACGCGACGGCCGTTCTCGACAAGGCCATGGCGTCTGGGGTCGCGTTCACGATTCACACCTTCACGACACGGAAGAGGCCCGGCATCTTCTTGTTGGTGGACGAGTTCTCTCACGAAATCAAGGTAGACGATACGAAGGTTGGTTACGTGGCGTTCCGGAAAGGAACGGACAAAGCAACCGGTGCGACGGTCTATCTCGACGTGTCTGGAACACTGAGTTCCGTTCCATTCCCGATTTCCACCAGCTTCTCCGTCAGTCACCTCAAGGGAGACGGCGAAGACCCCTTCTTCGGAGAGTACGAGGCGGAACTCGAGAAGGAACTCCACAAGGAAATGAACTCGGAACTGGAAGAGCCTCCGGTCGGGATTCAAGTGACGCGAGTGTATTTCTCGTACTCCGCGGCGCCAGCTCAGGCAAGGCCCCGAGCCAAGGACTGGCTTCAGCAGAAGTCACCTGTCCTGTTGAAGGAAGACTCGTCCGGGGAGCAGGTCGGTATCGGCTGGGTCGAGTTGATCGCAGAGGCCGGTTGCATCGGTCACATGGCGTATTGGGATGAACCTGGACACGTTTCGATTGCGATTCTCTGCTTGGCGACGCCACTCAATCCGGAGATGATTCCGGCGGGAACCGTGCCTCGAAACCGGACCGGTCCCTATTCTGCGAGCGAAGAGTTCATCCGAAGAGAGCTCGAGATGCAATGCGCCAACTCCTCTATCTCATCGTGGAAGCTCTTCCGTCGGGCGCACCCTTCGCAATTGGGACGCGCCGCTGCGCGCGCGCAGATCATCCACATCTTCTACTGACCGAAGCGCCGAAAGACGAGCCGGGCTACGGCGCGGTTCCCCCCTACCCCTCCGCGTCGCGAACGCTGAGCACGACGTCGAACTCCCCGAGGTCGAGCACGCGTCGTTCGCGATCGACCGTCGGCGCGCCGTGCTCGATCGGCTCGAGGAGGCGGACTCCTCCGGCCGAGGGGTCCGCCGACCTCATCGACGTGAGTCGGTCGAGGTCGAGATCGACGACGATCTCGCTCTTCGCGTGGAGGGGCGGGAGATCCTCGATCGCGAAGCACCCCTGCGCATCGAGGAGGACTCGTCGGCGGATCCCCGGTTCCTTCGCGGTGGTCCCGTCGATCATCACCCAGAGGGGCAGACGAGGATCGGTCTCTCCGCAGCGAACGCGTCCGACGAGCGTCCAGCGCGGGCGGTCGTCGGGATGGACCGGGACGCGAATCGTCGGGCGAAACGACTGCCGGACGACGTCCGAGCGCCAGCCGGGCAGCTCGACCCAGTATCGGAGGCGTTGCTCGTACCGAAGCTGGGCCGGTAACGACCGCCAATGCCACTGGCCGTCGCGAAACTCGGCTCGCGCGATCGGCCAACGAGACTCGTCGTCGCCGATGAACGCCTTCGCGCCTTCGAGGTCGACACCCTCGTCGAGCCCGACGATCTCGATGTCGATGGCTTCCGCCCCGTCCTCGGTGAACTCGCCGACCATCGGCGCGAGGGGGAGGTGCTCGGTCGCCTCCCCTCGCCACGGGAAGAGATCCGCGCGACGACGCCCCTTTCGCGAGTTCCGATAGGGCAGGCGGTCGCGACTCGCCTGATCGATCCGGTCGATCAGGGCCCACTCCCGCGGAAGACCGTAGATCACCAGGCGGAACCGCTCGAGACTCGAGCAGATGACCGCGCGACTCACGGAGGCGAACTCGCGCTGCGTTCCCCGGCGCGCCGGCGACGATCTCCATGATGGCCAGGTGCGCTGCTTCCCCCAGACCTCCGCGATGTGCACGACGATCGGCAGCTCGGGAGTCGAGTCGAACAGGAGACTCGACACCACCCCGGGCGAACCCGCCATGGAGACTCGCCCCGTGCTCCACTCGCCGCGACCGACCGGACGCTCGCTGTTCCAGAACACCACCGCGCCGGGGTGGGCGCCGTCCAACGGAATCAACCGAACGAGAGCGGCGATGCGCACACCGGACACCTCGTCCGTCACCACCAACGCCGGCGAGACGTCGACGGAGACTCGACCGCGACCGAAGTCGAGATCGGTCGCGGTCACGACGTCGGTCGTTCGCCCCTCGACTTCACAGCCGAGGCACCACAGCTCCGACGATGCGACCCGCCACTTCGCGGTCGAGCTCCGGAGCGGCGTCGGCAGGCCGAGATCGAGCGACAGGTGGAATCGCTCGGTCTCCTCGGTCGAGATCTCGACGACCGGAGCCGGTTGCCTCTCCACCGTCGCGGTGGGCCGCTCCTCCACGTTCGAGGTATTCGAACTCGCCCAGGCGTCATCGTCCCGCGACGCCGTCGGAGACGTGGCCGCGGGTGCGGGAGGCTCCGTTCGGTCATCCGCGGCCGACACCTCGGTCCGGACATCGGCGATCGAAGACGGCCGCGCCGCGGACCGGTTGCCGAACCAGACCATGCCTCCGCCGAAGAGACCGAGCAGGAGAAGCGCGGCCCCCCAGCGAAACGACACCGCGCCGCTCGCGAACGCCGGTCCTCC
>JAGQRC010000339.1 GCA_020425835.1 Planctomycetota bacterium
GGCGTGAGACGTCTCCGCGAACGTGGCGTGGGGCTGCGCTGGAGTGCCCTCGAGGCGCACTACGACGGCAGGGGGGTTCCCTGTCGCTCACACGTCGCGAGGGCGCTCCGGGATGTCGGCCTCGTCTCGACGCATCGTGGCGCCTACGGTCGCTTGCTCTCGAGCGACACGTTCGAGCCATCGCCGGTCACTGTGGCCGAGTCGATCGCGGTGGTCCGCGCCGAAGGGGGGGTCCCGGTGTGGGCCCACCCGAACCCGAATGCGGCGGCGGAGCACGCGCCGAGACTCAAGACGCTCGGACTGATGGGACTGGAGGCGTACACGCCGAGCCGCCGACCGGGTCAGATTCGTCGGCTGCACGAGATCGCGGAGTCGTTGGAGCTCCTGGTGACGGGCGGCTCCGACTACCACGGCGTCTCGTCCGCCATGCCGCTGGGGCGTTGGCAACTCGCGTGGGAGCGCGTTCCCGATCTCTTCCTCGCGGCCCGTCGATGAACCTCGCTCCGACCGGGGAACTCGGGCTCCCCGTCACGAACGTCGTTCGGCCAGCGGCCGAGCTCCCGCGTCAGATGCGGTAGAAATCGCCCGCGACCCCGAGGTTCAGCGTCGCATCCGTCATGCGCATCGAATCCGCAGCGGACGCGGATCTCATCACTGCGCGAATGGCATCGACGTTCTCGGGAATCACGTCGGACTCTTGGTGGACCGCCATCTTGATGAATAGGCGCTTGTGCCCGTAGTTGCGGTAGGCGCCCACCGTCTGCTCCCAGACACAGATGTCCATCATGTCACCGCGGTCGTTCTGCCCGAGGTCCCGCGCGAAGTCCATCAACTGCGCGGTTGACGCCATTTTCAGGCTCGCTGGGATCACCCGGACTCGCGGCGTTTCATGGAGGAGCTGAAGGATCTCATCGACCTCGAAGTCATCCTCCATTTCGATCTGGAGATCGTGGACGTGCATCAGTGTGGTCGGGACCACGTAGGCGGACGAGAAGACCTCGATGTCGGGTATGACGCAGCGAACGTCGGGGCCATGGTGCGACGGCGTTTCGAGAGAGGGGAGGATGGCGTTGATGGGGCCACTCTTGTGGTCACTCGAGTCCGTGCCGCGACGGATCAACGTAACGGTCGCCATCTTGATCCGACGGCGGGCGTGGACTCCGCCGAGCACCCGAACCAACCCGGTCGTGTTGCAGGAGACCACGCGCACATGATCGGCGCCGGCGCACGCGTCGAAGTTCTGCTGGGCGACGAACGAGGGGCCGATGCTCGCCTTCTCGCCTCCCTGATAGACCCCCTTGACGCCGAACGACGAGTAGACTGGCTTGTTCGCTTGTCCGAAGGGCTTCGGCGCGCAGTCGACGACCACGTCCGCGCGCTCGAGCAGGTCGTCGAGTCCGCCCGCGACCTCGACTCCGTTCTTCTGGAGCTTCGCGGCGTCATCCTCGAAGTTCTCGAAACGCAGGTGATCGTTGAGTCTCTTGATCCGACCGAGGATGTTCTCCGTCGCCATCCGACGATCGGCGTAGGGGAGATCCATGAGCTGCTCACACTCGTCGATCAGCTTCTGGGTCTCATCGCGGTGAAGCTGCTCGGTCTCGCTGTCCTTGCGACGAAAACTCGAGACGAAAACCGGGATTCCCTTGAGCCGATGAGCGGTGGCGACGCGATAGTTCACGGAGTGCGCCGTGATTCCGACCAGCTCCATGTCCGGCTGCAGCCTCACTGCATCGGCGACGCGCTTGCCGATGGTCCCGTAGCCGTTCACGGCAACTCGGGTCTTGCGATCTCCACTCGACATGTCTCGGCTCGCCTTCGACTCGACGTGGGGACTCCGGCGGGACCGTGGGATGGCGCCGAAGCGGTGGATCGACCCGGGACGGGGGATCGTCCGGCCCGAACTCGGATCCTCATTCTTGTTCGGCGAACGAGAAGAGAAACTCGCGGTTGGTTTCGAATGAGCCGAGGCGCTCCTTCAAGATCTGCAACCCTTCAAACGACTTAACGCTGGTCAGCACCTTCCGGAGCTTCCAGATCTGCCGTAGTTCGTCGGGCTCGTAGAGCTTCTCCTCCTTGCGCGTGCCCGAGAGCCCGACGTCGATCGCCGGAAACTCGCGGACATCGGCGAGCTTGCGCGAGAGCACCAGCTCCATGTTGCCCGTGCCCTTGAACTCCTCGAAGATCACCTCGTCCATCCGGCTCCCGGTCTCGATCAGCGCGGTCGCGACGATCGTGAGGCTGCCGCCGTCCTCGGTGTTCCGGGCTGCGCCGAAGATCCCCTTGGGCTTCTCGAGCGTCTTCGCGTCCACTCCGCCCGACAAGGTCCGCCCGCTGTGCTGCGTCTCGAGGTTGTAGGCGCGTCCGAGACGGGTGAGCGAGTCGAGCAGGAGAACGACATCTCGGCCCGCCTCGAGAAGGCGGTGGCAGCGCTGCAGAACGAGCTCGGCCACACGGACATGGTTCTTCGAACTCTCGTCCGCGGAGCTGGAGTAGACCTCGGCGCGGACGTTCCGTTTCCAGTCCGTGACCTCCTCGGGCCGCTCGTCGACGAGGAGCACGATCACCGCGGCCTCGTCGTCCTGCCCGATCACCGACTGGGCGATCTTCTGCAGCAACACCGTCTTTCCGGTGCGGGGCGGTGCGACGATCAACGCTCGCTGGCCGTGCCCGATCGGGGAGATGAGGTCCACGAGCCGCATCGAGATGTCGTGGTTGAACTCACCGAGACGGAATCGTCGATCGGGATCGATGCTGGTCAGATCCTTGTAGAACGGGCGTCGGACCTGGGTCGAGGGGGGGTCACCGTCGACCGAGCGGACATCGACGAGAGAGGGGCCGCGACCCTTCTGCTGATGGGGATTCACCGGGCCCACCACGTAGTGGCCGGTTCGCAAGCGGTAGCGCTGGATCAAGTGCTTGCCGACGTGGACGTCCGTGTCTTGGATGCGGAAGTTCTTGTGGGGATCCCGCAGGAAACCGAACCCCTGGGCGCCGACCTCGAGAATGCCTCGGGCGACGTCCGAAGGACGACGCTGCTGCCGATTCCCGCGCTGCCCCCCCCTGGGATTGCCGCGTCGTCGCCCCCCGTCACCGCGATCGCTGTCTCGGGAGTCCCTCGAGTACCGTTGGTCTCTCGAGTCTCTCTGGTCCCTCGAGTCTCGTTGGTCCCGGTCTCGGCGATCTCTGTCCCGATCTCGGGTGTCCCGGTCTCGATGGTCACGATCTCGACTATCCCCCCGATCGCGTTGGTCTCGATCTCGACTGTCTCGATCTCGGCTGTCTCGATCTCGGCTGTCCCGATCTCGATAGTCGCGGTCGCGGTTGTCGCGGTCGCGGTGGCTTCGGGAGTCACGCTGGTCTCGTTGATCGCGCTGGTCGTAACCACCACGGCGAGAATCCTGGCGGCCGGAGGAATCCTGTCGCGAACGGCGGTCGCGCGAGTTCCCGTCGCGCGCGCGGTCATCCGGGTTGGAACTGTTCCGGCGCGATCGGCCACCCTGAGATCTACCGCGGCGTGAAGAACGGCGGTCGTAGTCTTGGCTCACGTGAGAACCCTGTCGTAGGGAATTGCGATGGGGGTCGACCCCCATGCCGGTCGAAACGACGATCCCGCAGGGGACCGTCGAAGTGAAAAACTCGCACGCGACGTCGTCGTCGGTGACTCCGGCCTCGCGAGTTGGTCCAAGGGCGACATCGGCGGAGGTCGAGAGAGCGGCTCGAGCCCGGCCTGTCGGCGTTCCAGTCTTTCTTCCTGCGGACGTCGGACCCGGTGAAGGCCGCGTCAAAAAGGGCTGAGCGGTCGAGAGGACTCTCGCAAACTCAGCGGCACGAGAACGGCCCAAACTCGGGCCAGAACACACATCGAGGCTCTTCCGACCGCACGGAACGGAAGCCCCTCGGGCGAGGCCAACCCCGCGAAGATCACACCCATGGTCGGAGAACTCCGAGCCAGCCCCTCGAGAGCCGAGAGCCAGCTCGACTCGGAATCCGTCACTCTGCCCGGGACTTCTTCGGAACGGGAGGTCGGACATCGTCCCAGCCCGTGTCTGCTCTCCCGGGCTTCGAGTCAGGGCGTCGATCTCAGCGCCGCCGTCGTACGGTTCTGGTCCGCGCACGACCGACCGAGAATGCTCGGAACCAGGACTCTCCTGGGGATTCCGCGGGGAAACCGGCGTCGTCCGCCCGGGACCTCGTTCGCGAGGTGTTGTTCGATCTCGGCGCTCAGCAGCTCGGTCAACAGGGAACGTCGACGCCGTGGGGAAAGAGAATGCCCGCTCGTGTCTTTCGGGCTGACTTTGGGGGCGGGGCTACAGAGCCGAATTATAGGCGGACTTAGCGACGAGCCAACCCGTATTTCGGTTTTGGCGAGAGGTGCCGTGAGCGAAAGCAGGAGGAATCTTTATGTTCCGATAATGTATATTATGGTGGATGAGGAAGAGACCCGATGCAGCGGGCCGGGTCCTGCGCGGTACGCCGATGGGACGGCGGTTGGCCGGCCGCTGGTCGGGGTACGACTTGGGGTGTAGACGCACGCTGTGGGAGACCCGCGGAGTCCGTGGTCGATTCAGGCATGGACGCGGTCAGTCGCAGACTCCACATGGGCACGACCTGGGTATCGACGAGCGCACTCGTCGTCGAGTACGGACTCCCGTACGATCTGAGACTCTCCAAGAACAGGGCGCTTTGGTCATCTTCTCAACTCCACGTCCTTGTCCCCGACGCGACTCTTCCTCGAACCCGACGGAGCCCCGACGTGCGTCTCCCGATCTACCAAGTCGACGCGTTCACGCGTGAACGGTTCCGAGGTAACCCCGCCGCCGTCTGTCCCGTGTCGGATCGAGTTCCCGACGATCTGATGCAATCGATCGCGTTCGAGAACAACCTGTCGGAGACCGCCTTCATCCGAGGCTCATCGGGTCGGTACGCGATCCGATGGTTCACTCCGACCCGGGAGGTTGCGCTCTGCGGGCATGCGACGCTCGCGTCCGGGTTC